>NZ_JAKUEH010000005.1:0-234842 GCF_022662815.1 Bacillus cereus group sp. BfR-BA-01492 | reverse complement strand
TCTTTTTAAATTCTGCATTAAATTTCTTGTTTGCCATACGGACACTTCCTCCTTGAAATCCATTGTAAGGACTTAACTAAGTTGTGTCCATATGACTATACTAACTCCACCATTAATAACGTTAGAGGTTTAATAGAACAGAGAATTCAATTAGTTGATGATAATTATAATAGCAACTTACAAAAGGAATTGCCTAATTTAAAGATAATAAAGTGTAGATTGAATGATGAAATCAATTCACAAAGAATGACGCCTAGGTTAATTTTATTAGTCAAATTAGCAGATACAATTGAACAATTTGAAAATAAGGTAAAGGTGTTAAGTAGTACAAGTCAACAACCCTTATAAAGTTATAAATTAAAAACCGGCTCTTTATGAGTCGGCTTTTTTGCGTTAAAAGATGGGTAACAAAGAACGCACTTTAGTCATATCACAAGCTATTACCTTTAACTTACAATTTACAGTTTCTTAATATTTTTTTGTTAAAATTTTATATGTAATAATAAAATAATAGGGAGATGACTCATGGGCAGATGGAAATTTTTGATGTTAACGAATCCGTTTCATGTATCATCAAAGTACCAGTAGAAGCAAACGAATACACGTTTCTGTTCCACAAGGATTTAATTCTTGGTGAGTCGATATTTTTATTAGAAGATGAGAGACAGTATAGCCTGATGAATGAAGAGATAGTTACAAAAATAGGTGCCATTACATCAGAGCAACTCAAGAATGATTTTTTCGGAGACTTGAAAGGTTGGGTTTGGATTGCGGTTGATGACGTTGATTTATATAGAAGAAAAGCGACAGAGCAAGAGGTAGAAATCTATTGGCATATAAAAGAAAATATAAAAGCTAATTTAATAGATAAGATGAGAAAAGCCCCTCTTATATAAGAAGGGCTTTTTATTTTTACCATTATCCTGTAATTTACTTATCCGTTTTCTATATTTTTATTATAACTTATTTTTAAAACTCCAATCAAATTGAACTCTTCGTTTTTAGACAAAAATAAAAATCACCTCATTTGAAGTGATTTCTAAGACTAAACTATTTTTGTTTCTCATAAAAGATGCTCATAGTATAAGTTAAGATGTTTTATCTGCTAGACTTTTTCGAATTACGATATCATGCTTCAAAGCTTCTGCGAAATCAAATGCTTTAAATAATAAATCGGAAAATGTCTGTCCGTCTTCTCTAGCAAAATACGTAACAAGGTCAATAACTTGTGGAGGTAATTCTCGTCCCTCCCACGGTGGTCTTTTTGTTATATCTTCAATATCCCAAATAATCTCTTCGGTTTTTTTTTCTTCTAGTTGTTTTATAATCTCTTTCAAGTTTTCTCTTGCTTCTCTTACATCTTCCCAACGTAATTCATCAAAATATAAACTCTTCATTAGCAGTGGGTACTTAGTTCCCCAACCATCAGGTTCTGTATGATATGACATTGTTGAAAAGAAACTATGTAAAATATCAGGATGCCCAACCTCATAAAACATGAAATCTATTCCAAACCCTACATTTGACATATTATCACTCCAATATATTAATCCTTAATTTCTATAGTAACTTTATCATTTGTTTTTTCCTTGATTTTCTGCACTAAATCAAGAATTTCATCGGGTTCTATGTCTTGCCCTCTAATATCAACACGAACACTTTGTTTCGTTCCTTCGGGCAAATTATTTAATCTTGCTTCTACTTGTTTTCCTATAACATAAGCTAACCTAGTTCTTTTAGCTGATGTGGATACATCGTAGTTTTTAACCTCAACTGCATGTTTAGCAGTTTCACTATATAAATCAGGAATAGAAGAACCTTTTTCTTTTTTCTTCAATTCTTCACCATCTTTAAAAATAACTTGTTCCTTATATCCCTTATAATCCTTAAGGGCATCAACCTCTGACTGTCTCCATGATGGTCTAGCAAACATGAAATAATCACTCAAATAATTACCCCAATGTCCCGATGGCGGAAGTGTACTAAGTATCCCTCCGCCAGTAAGTCCACCACCTGCAAAAGCAGGTTGCATACGTGGTGGGGAAATCTCTGTTACTTTAGAAAAATTTACTCCTCTAGCAAGTTTAGTAGCCTTATCAAGACCTTTCCCTCCAAGAAATCCTGTCGCAACTGATGTTAAAAAATAAGCACCCCAATGAAAACCACTTTCAATATTGCCATTCCAAACATCATTCATAAATGAATCCGAAAAGGTGTTCCACGCATTAGAAAATGTTTCTATGGGATGTCCCATTGCATACTTCATGTTTTCTTTTGTTACTGTATCATCTAGTGATTTAAATCCTTCTACTGCATCTTCGATAGCTTGTCCTGCGCCATCATAAAGACCATTCCATGCGTCTCCTAACCCAGTTGTAAAGTCATCCCAAGCCTTTTCTAAGTCAGATTTAGGAGGAAGTTTACCACACATCGCTCCTTCTTCAATGTCTTCAGAAGATGACTCTTGATTCCCTTGACTTCCATCATAATTATCATCTGCATTACGAAATTTCTCAGCAGCCTTCATTAATTCTTCTTCTACTTTATTCATTTCATTAACAATCACAAAAGCTTTAGGTTTCGCCTCATTAAAATCTTGATAGAATTTTTGACTTGATGCTCCTGCCCACTGAAAAGATAAATATTCAATTTGGTTGTAAAGATCCTTATGTATAATATCTATTTGATGTCTTGCATCTTTCACTGTTTTTGCAACTTGCTCTAGTCTCTCAGGTGTTATCTTTATTTCTGTCATTCCCATCCCTTCTTTTCACATTAGTTAATATGAAAATTATACCATATAAGTAAAAAAAGGTTATTTGAGAATGTTAAATTATTCTATTAATCTTATTATAATATATTTTACATTAATGGACTTACATTATTGGATAAAATCTAAATTTTATTTAAGAGCAATACTATCTCAGTGTTTTTATATCTGAAAGTGTATCTATTAGACGAGAGGGTAGAGGAGTTAAATATATAGTAGGTAAAAAAGCCTTTCTCACATGAGAGGGCTTTTATTATTATCAAGTATTTTTTTAGCTCTTTGTATTTTGAGATTAATTGACCAGATCCAAAATAAATTTGTAAACTGTAGTTATTAAGAACTTCGCTGTGGCATAAAACCCTTTTTATTATTTCTATACAGGTTTGATAAATTCTTGAGTGAAAATGAAGTGAAGTATATAATGAAATTGTAACATAAATACATATAAGGATATTACTACGCTTTAATAGACTTACATATTGATGAATTAACAGATAAAGAAAGAAAAGAATTTGAAAGTATGGTTAAAGACTTTAAACCAGTTGGTAAGCGTATTTATCAATAAAATAGAGCTGCAGAGTAATAAGGATGGGTGTTATTTATGATTAGTAAACTCAAAGTTTTTGGAGGAAATGTATTAGCTTCATTAGTTGCTTCGTTTATATTTTTATATATTCCTCTAGTTTCGCAAAATGGGAACAGTGTGAATTCTATAGGATTAGAAAACATAATCAATGACAATAAATTCTTAATAAATTGGATTCTGATTTTCACTTTGATAAGTACTATACGGTGGTTTATTAGAAGAAGAATTGATAAATTGCAAACACCTTATCCTATAGGTTTCGTTATTGGAAACAGTTATAATTCAGAAGCCTATAATGAGGCTTATGGTTTTAATTGGAAAGTTTATGCAGACGTTAAACATAGAGATCCATTTAAAAATGAGATATTGGATGTGCATGTAGGTCAAGTAGATGGACCATATTGCAAGAATGATGATAGAGAAATGAAAATATCCAGAACATATTTCGGCAGATATAAATATAAGTGTCCTAAATGTGGATATAAAAAGATTCTTTTAAAAAATAGATGGACACTTGAGTGTGACATCAAAGATGAACTTGAGGCTCAATATAGAAGTAAATTAAATAGCAAGAATAGGGCATAGGTTGTTTTTATATCTCATTAAATAAAATTTTTGGCATCAAAAGAATGGAGAGAAACATTTTGTTAGTGTTCATTGATTTTATTAAACAAAACGTTTTTCTATTAACAATAGTAAGCATTTGTTTAAGTATTTACTTTTATCGTAAAAACAAAAAGAAAAAAGAATTATCATATCAAGAAGTATCTGCGACACCTTTGATTACCCAGTTACATAATAAAGTCAGTATCTATATTGACGATGAAGAAATAAAACAAAACTTGAACTTAGTTATATTGAAAATTTTCAATAGTGGTAACGAACCTATAAAAAAAGAAGATTTTGAAACAGATATTTTAATTGATTTTACCAATCATTATAGATCTTCTAAAGTATTTGATGCAGAAATCTATAAAAAGAATCCAAGCGACCTGCAGTGTACTGTGTATAACCACGAATTAGGGAAAGAGCTGGGAATCAAGCCCTTATTATTAAATCCAAAAGAGGAAGTAATAATAAAATTACTAGTAACTGATTATGATGAGATTAAACTATCTAGTAGAATTGTGGGTGGTAATATTGTTCATTCTCATAAAAAATCTAAAACTTGGAAGGAACAACTTACTGTATCGAATCTAATATTTATACTAATTCTTACTGGTTTTATTTTAAATTATATTTATGGGATTGTAACAGCTATATATAAATAATTATTGTAGATTTGAAAGAAGGTCACATTTAAACAATATTTTTGCTTTTGGTAAAGAAATTGGTAAACAACTGGGGTTTTCTTATTTCGGCTATCGACCAATCTATAAATTCTAAATAAAATCTTAAGACCGCCTTTATGAGCGGTCTTTTTTTTATTCTTACGTCGGTTGCGAAATCTAAAATAGAAACTTCTAAATACATTTACAGAAGATTACTTCTCATTTTGAATTTCTAGTAATAGTTGTGTAAGAGCAGCTTGAACTTCAGGTAGTTTATCAAGAGAAAATTCTGGACCTTGACGTAGAGACTTTCCATGAGGACGGATGTTTATTCGTAGACAAGGTTTATTTGTAAATCCATCTTTTACGTAAGTAAATCGAATACTTTCTTTATTGTCTTGTGTTTCTACTTCAATATATTTTTGACCAGATGAATCAGGATGGATATCAAATTAATGAAATGTATATTACATGGAGGGCAAAAGACGAATGAATAGGATAAAGTTTTGATAGGGAAATAAAAGTAGATGTCTATTACCAATACAAAGTACATAATTCACGTGGACAAGAGTTTTATATTACAGCAAGTCCGACGTAAGTGAAAGTGAGCTAAAAGTAGGTCTCTGTTTATAGAAACCTGCTTTTTTATTTTGGAAATTTTTTGTGATATGATGTTGAATGTGATGAATTTTGTAAAGGGGAATAGTAGGCTAATGGCTGAACAAATCAAAGAAGTAGAAAGTATAAAAATTAGTGCACCAGAAACTGAAGAGTATATACCATCGGAACAGAGTGCTAATGTGCTTTTTAATTTTATGAAACAACTAAAGTTTTTAAAAATAAGTTTAAAAAATAAAGCGTTTATGCCGAGGTATTATGAGGAGAAAGTGGATACATATAACATTGGAATAGACAAAATCTGTTTTCCAATGACATGTTTTTGTGATATTCATCTTCAAAGACTTGGACCACATGTCAAGTTTTACGGTTTTTTCGGAATTGGTTTAGAAAAAAAGTGGGGGTTAAAGGCTGGAGTGCAACCTATTCAATATGTGAATGTTAATGCGCCGCTAATTAAAACATTTTCGGAATTATTTTCAAAATCACTACAAAATCTAGACGAGGAACACCCAGAAATAAATGATTATAGAAACTATTTATTAACAAATTTACTATATTTAAAACCATTAAATGGTGATATGTGGCGAGTTGATAAGTATGTGCTTCGTAATTTTCATGACGAAAAAGAATGGCGTTTCGTCCCTGATATGAGTAATCAAGATGATTTAGATTTACTAATCCCGCAGTCCTTGTTATCGCCAAATGTTTATGAAGCATATTCAATGGGGATTACAAAGTGTAAAGATTTATGGTTAAACTATGAATATAAAGATATTAGATACTTAATAGTAGAAACAAAGAATGATAGAATAGAACTTATTCGATTTATCTCAGAAGAGTTAACCGAGGATATAGATCACTTTGAAAAAACACTATTAATTTCAAAAATAATTGTTTGGGAAGATATGAAGGAAGACTGGTGATAAAATGTTTGCAGATTTTAAAAAAGCGTTTAAAAGAGATGAGAGTGCTACAAAAATACCACATGCTATACTAGCTTCTATGAGTGACAATTTACCTCTAGGGCTTAAATACGCACAGGTTGATAAAGAGTATTGTGCAGTTGTACCAGAAGAAGGGGATATATCATTTAAATTTGACAAACTGAAAATGAATATCCCAACGGAAATTCAAATTGAAAGTCAAGAAGAATTATTAGAATTTGCATATCGAACACAACAAATAATCGAAACAGATACAAATATTGTCAGTATAAATGGTAAGCAGATAAAGATGTCACAGTTCATGAAAAACCCGTATAAAGAAGACTTTGATGAGGATAAGTGTAAATTTATACTCAAACCAGAACCTTTCGGTGAACCTTTTCCATTAAAAATAGAATGCGAAGAAGAGAATATAGCTAAAGATTTTCTTGTAAAAAGGCAACCACTAGCTGATATGCATAAAAGTTTATATAAATCTATTGATGATGGAGGATTAGAAATAACCTATACAATTGACGAAGAGAAAAGTAATCTGAATTTTAACGTACATATAGATATACTAAAAGCTGAAAGAGTTGAAGAGATTATTGAGGCTTTTAAAATATATAAAGCCTTTATAGATGGGAAAATTAAGGTAGGAGGTTTGCAACTTAACTCTGTACCTATTGAAAAAGAAAAAGTAGCAGCAATGACAGCTTTAGAATACTGGAAAAAGGTACAAGCTATTGCTGACAAACTAAATATTCAGTTCAACCCTAAAAAAGACATAGATATTGAAGGGGAGCAATGGATTGATAAATTATATCGTACATTAATTGAAATTAGACCATACAAGCAATCAAGTGCTATAGATCGTTTTGTAACAACAATTGAAATGGATGTAGATGGTCAGAATTTAATAGAAAAAGGGGCGATGGTATTTCAATATACACACGAGGAAAATATTAAATTATATGGTGTTGAAATTCAATTGTATAGTGCAGTTGCCCTGTTTAACTGTAAAATTGAAGAAGTTGTGCCAATCCAGAAGCCTGTTAACAAGTATGAATTTAGAATTGTGCCAGTAGATGAAAAAGGAATTTCTAAGGCTGCTATACATTTTAGTAAGAAAGCTGATATTAAGGAGTTTTATAAAGATCCTAATGAAGTATTAATAAAACTATCTCAAGCGGATGAACTCTAAAAGCTGATGTTGTATATGGACAACGTATTAAAAAAGCAGACTCCTATAAAGTGGGGTCTGCTTTTTTATAAGATTATTTAGTGGGTTCTTCTGTAAGCTTTTCTGTTTTTGTTTTTAATCGACGCTCAAGAACAAAATCATTATTAATAGCACGCCAAATGATATCATCTTCAACACCAAGGTTTTTACAGAAATAGTAATATAAGATAACATGCAACTTTTCATTTGCAAAATAAAGATCTAAATCTTTAAAGTAGTAGTCTGGTATTTCTCCGTAATGCGTATAGTAATCCCGAGTTATTGTAACATTACGAGAAAACTCTTTAAGTTGCCGTAATTCATTAGGAAAGATAATATCTTTAATACGTTTATCAGTATCCTTAAACATGTCTCTAATTCGTCTTTCGAATCCAAAATGATGTGCATATTTAAGCACGTTACTCATTTTGTTTTTAAAATTATTAAAAGTTTCTTTTTCGATGTCTCCTTGCTGTATAGAATCTAACATTTGTTTTTTTATTGGTGTGTATACTTCGTCTGGAATAAATTGTCCAGAAACTAGATTGGTATCCCTATGAAAACTTTCTAATGATCTCGCGTAGTTTAAAAACTTCGATTCCTGATCAATAGCCTTTTCGTAAAAATTTCTGAGATAAATTTTTCTTGATGAATATGATGAATCAGTAAACCAATTATTTAGAATTGTTTCTAAGTTATCTTGAATGTCCTTGTAATTGAGATGCAACATATATGAATGAATCTTTTGCTCTTTAAACATTTTTTGAGGTAAGAGAAAAATAAAGAATTCTTCTCTCAGATTACGAGATTCGTCAAGGAAGTCACCAGTTGCTTGGATTTTTTTAGGGTAAATAGCCTGGTTTGTCATTAGTGTTAGAAAGTCTTGAAGTTCTTGGATCATATTTATATACCAGTCTAAACTCATAAAAGCGTCTGGAATAATTTTTAAGTTTGCTTTTTGTTTAAATGTATGTGATTTATAGAGTTTTCTAGAGGTAGTTAATGTATAACTTGATTTTACTTTGGTAGATTTCTTGTGTATGCTGACTTCAAACGTCGGTGGGAATTTATAAATGACAGATGATTGCCCTTTTTCTAGTGTACTTCCCCGTGTAAAAGGATGTTCTCCAAGCCACTCTTCTAATGAAGAGTAATTTATTGATAGTGAATGGAACTTAATCTCTTTTTTTGTATCAAAAAGTTTTCCAAGTACCATTTGATTAAAAAATAGTATGATTGTTGTTACACTTGTAGATGCAAAAGAATCTGTACAGGAATTTATAAATCCATCACATAAAGTAATGTGTTCACCATGTTCGGTAACTCCATGTAGGATAGTATAATCATTTGTAAAATAGTCTGGTTCATTTTCTTCAAAGTTACTAAGTAATTTTAAAGTAATACCGTCTGAATTATATTTTAGATTTCCAGCAACCTTATTGCTTTCATCTCCTGGAATCCACCAATATCCATGTAATTCGAATTCGTCATATATTGTTAAATTTTTAATTTTTTCGCTCATTCTTTATCTCCTTACATTTAAATTACTACAATTACAAGTGTTTCCACTCTACTAAAGTACGTTTTTTACAAGATCCACAATCGAAATAACCAATATTTTTTTATCTTACGTTTTCAGTTGTGATTAGAACAGTATGCCTATCGTTCTGCAAATACTGTGTATAAAAAGTCTAATTAAAATGATGAGTAGAAGTACAAAAAAGCAATACTAGCAATTCTCTATTTCCTTCTTTTAATATCCATAATATAACTATAGTAATTATACCAAATTAATAGTAAATTTCTCCATAAAAAAGAACGCTTACTTAGCGTCCTCCACAATATATCTTCAATTTTCAATTCTAACGTATTACTAATATTAGAGGAGAAATTACGTTTGGGAATTAGGTAAGGAGGAAAAAAGTTAACGTGGATTATCGAGAGTATTGTCGGTAAATACGAGGGGGGGAGGGAACGGAAGTGATAGTACAGAAGTGACTTTTGGTGACCGCGAAAAAAGAGCGTATGTGACTACGCTCTTATACATTGGTTTATTCATTATAAACGTTGAAATATCGTACCTGTGACGGATAATTATACAAATTATAGTAATGTGACGAGTCACTTTTTGAGTCACTTTATCATGCTTGTGACAGATGTTTATTCAAATTAAGTCTCCAGTGTAAATCACTTTACAGATAACTTTCCAGTATATTTTTGATAAATCGAACCAGCTACTACTGTATCTAAAAAGGCAACCCCAACTGATTTGAATAAAGTAATCTCATTCGGATTTGAACGTCCTTGTTTCTTTCCTATAATAATATCTCCAAGTTCACTATATATGTTTGAAAAATCCCATTCATTTTGTTTGCTTGCAATCAAGAAATCTCCAGCTTCATGTTGTACACCTTCTATTGTATCTACAATAATTTTATTGCTGCGCTGTAATGTAGTGACATCAAGTTCTTGCATATGAGGCTGATAAGAACCAATTCCATTTATATGAGTGCCAGGTTTGAGATAGTTTCCATTCAATACAGGGGTAGTTGAAGTAGTACTACAAATCACAATATCAGCTATTGCAACAGCATCATTAGCTGATTCCATAATTTCAATCGATCCGCTCCAATTTGGATATAAGGAGAGTAAGATATTTTTAAATTCAAATGCTTTTTGCATTGTCCGATTGACGAGGAGAATGCGAGTTACCGGGCGAACTTCCATAACGGCTTGTATTTGTCCAAGCGCTTGAGCGCCGCATCCAATGACAACGCAGACATTAGTATCTTGACGGGCGAAATGTTTTGTCGCGATACCGCTCATTGCTCCTGTGCGAAGTGTTGTTAAATAGGAAGCTTCAATGGTTGCGACATGATCACCAGTATTTGTTTCTGTTAAAACGATTAAGCTTTGTAATGCTTTTTTCCCTTTTTGCGTATTTTGAGGAAAGACACTAACGATTTTCGTAGAAGTAAATTCGATGGGAGCTACATAAGAAGGCATATAAAGGGAGTTTGCTCCTTCTTGAGAGTGCTGGATATTTAGCCGTACCGGCGTTACAATTTCATCGTTCATGTAATATTGGAAAGCCCTTTCTACATCTTGTAAGCAATCTTTCATTTTATAAATGTCTTTTACCATTTCTTCTGTAATATGAATCATTTCAATTATCCTCCTTTTTAATAGAAAAGGGGGAGATAGAAATCCCCCAATTTACTAGGCTTGTATATCTTGATTTTGTCTGTTTTCTGCAATTTGCTTCGTTGAAACGGTAGCGATTGCAATTAAAGAAATACAGCAAGTAAATACAATGTATAATGCTACTGGAACCCAAGAATTGTTATACATATTCATTAAATAAGCAGCGATCATCGGTGCCGTTCCGCCAGCAAGTGCCGCGCCTAGTTGATAACCTAATGTAACACCAGTATAGCGAACGTGAGTAGAAAAAATTTCAGAGAATAATGTACCTAATACAGCTGTGACAGGTGCCCATAAAATGCCTAAACCAATAACAGTTGCGATCATGATAGAAAAAGAGGTTCCTTGATTTAATAGGAAGAAATAGGGGAAGGCATATAAAAGAATGGCAACTGTACCCCATATGTACATTTTCTTTCTCCCAATTGCATCTGAAAGTTTTCCCATTAGCGGAATCATAATCGTCGTAATGAGCATAGCAATCGTAACAGCATTTAAAACAGTTGTGTTCGGTAAGTTGAGTTGCAATGTACCGTAGGAAACAATGAATGTTGAGAAAATATAGAAAGGACCTGTTTCCGCTACCTTTGCGCCTGTAGCGATTAGGACAGACTTCCAATGATAGCGCAGCGTATCGACAATTGGTAGTTTGGCAATATTTCCGCTTTTCTTCGCTTTTTTGAAATCAGGTGTTTCATCTAATCCATTTCGAATCCATAATCCTATGAATACGAGTACGGCACTCAGAATAAATGGAACTCTCCATCCCCACATCACAAAGTTATCACCAGAAATCATTGTCATAAAGGAGATTGCTGCAGTTCCAAGTAACATTCCAATTGTAACACCTGTTTGCGGAATACTACCGAAAAATCCCTTTTTATTTCTCGGTGCATATTCGACCGCTAGTAGTAAAGCGCCACCCCATTCGCCGCCAATTCCTAATCCTTGAATAATTCGCAGTAAGATTAGAAGAATAGGAGCTAATATACCAATGCTTTCATAGGAAGGAAGTAGGCCAATACATACTGTCGCGCCTCCCATAAGAGATAGAGTTAAAACAAGTGTCTTTTTTCGACCGATTTTGTCACCGATATGACTAAAAATAATACCTCCAAGAGGGCGAATGAAAAACGGGATACCGAAAGAAAGATAGGAAAGCATAAGTGCGATAAGAGGGTCCTCGTTTACAAAAAACAACTTGTTAAATACAAGCGCGGCAGCTGTTCCGTATAAGAAGAAATCAAACCATTCGATAGAACTGCCAATTAAACTAGCTATTAATGCTCTTTTTTGAGTGGAACTTTGTTGTTGCATGAATGCACCTCTTTTTATTTTATTTTTAGATTATTGTGAATATTTTATATGAAAAAAATTTTGTGTCAAAGTTTGAAGGAAGTGATACAGTAAGCAGCAAATACTATAAGGTGTTGCCTTTTATGAGAATATTGAGTTTCTACGAATGAGGAGGAAAAAAATGAAGGTTAGGAATATACAAAGTGAAGATTATATAGCTATCCATTCTGTCCTTAACGAATGGTGGGGTGGACGGAATATGGCGGATATGTTACCAAAACTATTCTTCATTCATTTTCAAGAAACGAGTTTTGTTATCGAAGAGGATGGAGAGATAGTAGGATTTTTATGTGGATTCTTATCGCAGACATACAAAAATGAAGCATATGTTCATTTTATTGGCGTAAATCCAAAGTATAGAAGAAAGGGGATTGCTTCTACACTTTATTCTTATTTTTTTGATGCGGTACGCGTGAATCATCGTCATATCGTAAAGGCTGTAACATCTTCTGTAAATAAAGGATCTATTCAATTCCATCAAGAAATTGGATTTGAAATTGAAGTAGGTGATGAAGTCGTGGATGGAGTATCTGTACATACAAATTATGATGGCAATGGAGAGAACAGAGTTTCATTTGTAAAGAGAGTATAAATAGCGAAAAACAATTTCGTTATCCTCTCGTAACTTTTTAACTAGGAAAATTGTTATATAAATTGCATGCTAGTTTTCTAGTTTACAAAGCTGTTATCAACAGCGATGCTGAATTTGTATGGGTAGAAGAACAATTTTTACTAGAAAATAAAGTATAGCCATGGACGGAGATGCCTATATGGATTCCTAAAACTTTTTCGTTAGAAGGAGAAACAAAACTATGAAAAAGTAGTTAACGCTGATTGTTCTTTTAGGCTTATTCAAAATACGATTTCTGACATGTAGCAATGGGAAAAGCTGCGGGAAGATATAGAATGAAAAGCGGGTATGGAAAGAGAATGGGAGTGAGAATTGTTAAAGCTCTGGTTTCAAAAAGAGAAAATACGATGAGAAGATAGGGTTAGAATGTAGAGGTGAATCGTTTTTAGGAATTTTATATAAATTCGCGAAATATAGGATATATCCCCCTGCCTCCAATGAAGGCGGGGGGATATTGTTTTAATAAACAGAAAATTATGTTTTTTAAAAATATATACTTGAATGAAATATATATTTTTGTTAAATTTATCCTATGGATAGAACAAGTTTAATTAAAGGGCATTTAGAAATGTGTGTGTTATCTATATTGTCAAAGGGAAAAAGTTATGGATACGAAATAATGAAGGAGTTAGAAAAGCACAATTTAAAGTTGAAAGGAGTAGGGAGTATTTATCCGATTTTGACAAAGCTGAAAGAGCAAGAATTGGTTTATGCTTTCCGCGAAATGACGGGAAGTGGTAAAGTTAGAGTTTATTATGAAATAAATGAAAAGGGGAACTTGTATCTTCAAAACAAAATCAATGAGTGGTTAGGATTACAGCAAGATATAAAATCCTTACTGCAAAGTGGCTTAAAGGGGGAGCATTTGGAATGAATAAAAAATGTAACTCAAGAAGAAAAACGGTTTATAAGAGAAGTTTTGGAAGAGTTAAAACAATATCAAGTTAGTTATAAGAATAGGAAAATTGTGAAACAGCAGCTTTTAGAGTATATGCAAGAATGCCGTGAACACGGTCAAGATAGTTTATATGATTTAGGAGATACAGCAACATTTGTGAAAGATTTTTTAGAAATGAACGGGATCAATCTTCATTCTGAAATAAAACAGATACGAAAATCCCAAAATAGAACCGGCGTTTTATTTGTGATCGGATTTTTTACCATCCTTGTTACTTACCTCACTTCATAACTTCTACTCTCGATGTTTTTAACAGAATCATTTCATCCACAGCGTGATAATCATTCGTTTAACTATAATATTTTGTACCAAATAGCAGATAATTCTTGGTGGAATTCGCTGTTAATGTTCACGAGCATGAGTATTTCGGTACTCATTTCTATGCTGGTCGTGCTTTATATTTGAAGGGTAACGATAAGTAGATAAAAATACTAAAATTCATAGTCATTTTTATATGCTTATTTTTGTTTTATTGGAAAGGGTGGGGGATAACAGGAGAAACGGAGGAAAAAGTAACAACTAAAACGCCCTTTACGATAGGAGCGATAAGTAAATCATTAACAGGTTTAGCTATTATGAAATTAACTGAAAAAGGTGTTGTTCACTTAGAAGACCCAGTTCAAAAATATATTCCATGGTTTACACTGCAAGATAAAGAAGCATCATCTACAATAACAATTCAACATTTACTTACTCATGTAAGTGGAATTAGCACTTACGAAGGCTTAGTCATATCAGATAAAGAATCTGATGAATTTGACGCTATTAAAGATAACGTAAAAAGTCTATCAAATATTCAACTTACTGCTTCTCCTGGAGAAAAATATCAATATAGTAATGCAAATTACGTAATCCTTGGTGCTCTTATTGAAGAGGTTACGAATCAATCATATTCTGATTACATGAGGGAGGAGATTTTTTTGCCTTTAGGTATGAAGAATGCGGCAGCTGATAAGGATTTGGCATATAAACAAGGATATGTAGCTGGTTACCAGTCATGGTTTGGAATCCCTAGAAAAAGTTCCGTAACATATGATAATGGAGGAGCACCATATGGATACATAACAGCAAGTGCGGACGATATGATTCAATACATTCAATTTCTAAGCGGACAAAAGAATAGTGAATTTTTAACTGAAGGTATGTTGAATTTATATATGTCGCCGCATGTTCAAACGGGTGAAACACTGTACTACGGCTTAGGAGTAAGAATTACCAATCCAAATTCTGAAGAGAAAGTGATATGGCATTCAGGTTCAACACCGGATTCACATGCAGAAATGTTTTTTATACCTAAAACAGGTTGGGGCGGCGTTATTTTAACGAATAAGAATCATATTTTTGAAGAGGAAGCGCTCCCTCAATTGAAACAAGGGATAATAAATATATTACATGGGAATAAACCGGTACATATTCCAGCAAGTACACCGATTGTTCAATGGATTCTATTCGGAATCATTTGCTTACTTTTTGCAATGTTCATTTCCTTACTTAAAAAGATGAAAGGAAAGAAACGTTGCAAAAGGAATAAGTGGTATATTTTCGGTATTGTTTTCTTTCTGATAGCTCTTATTATCATTCCAGCACTCATTTATAGCACAGATTCTCCGTGGCATGCGACTTATATGTTTGCACCAGATGTAGCGTATTTATGCATTTGTGTTGTAATTTTTTTAGGAATCAATGGATTACTGTCCATCATGATTGCGAGTAAGGGACAATGTAAATAACATATGGTAATTTATCAATCTAACATAATAAAAGGGGGGTATATCATCATGGATCTTACATTTCAAGTCAATCAATCATGTTTTAATTATAGAGTTGGTGCAATATGTAAACATAATAATAAAATTTTAATACTTCAAAATGAGGGAGAAGATTTCTGGTATGTGCCAGGCGGTCGTGTACAATTGCTAGAGACGAGTGAAACAGCAATAAAAAGAGAGTTAAAAGAAGAGCTAGGAGTCGATATTGCAGTGAAACGACCTTTATGGGTTATAGAAAATTTCTTTACATATGATTCAAGGCAGTTCCATGAAATAAGTCTGTATTATGAAGTCAATTTACTTACGTTACCGGTAAAAGGAGCAGATTCTTTTCTTCTTGAAGAAGAAGGACGAAAATATAATTTTCAATGGGTATCTTTAGAACAAATACGTGAATATAACGTAAAACCAGAGTTTTTAAAAGATAAAATGACGCAGTTGCCACTTCATATAGAACATATTGTTAAGAATCAATAAGTTATATGAAAAAAAGATATTCCTAAATATGGAACTGTATTATGATAGAGAAGAAAAAATAAAAAATGGAGGGCAGCTATGATTACACTACAACAAAAATTAGAGCAATATACGCGTATATATGAACAGTTGAAGAGAGAACTAAAGTGGAAAACGAGTGGTTCTCAAACAGGGATGATGATTGCCGCTATGTATACAAGTAGCGATAAACCTTTTAATTTAGAACGTTTTTTACAAATTAGTAATTATATTAAATCTCAAGTAGGTATGTTTTCCTATTTGAAATCTTATCATCGCTTTGTAGTTGCGGCAACGTTAGATATTCACTTTACACATTATAAAACAGCATTTCAACAGTTTTTAGACTTATATGAACGGTTTATCGCTAGTGGTTTTAGCCGCAGTATCTTTACTTATTTAGCCGCAGCTACGCTTTTGCCAGACGATCGTGAGCAGTATGAAGCACGCATTCAGCGTTCCATGAAGATATATAAACGTATGAAAGAGGACCACTTCTTCCTTACAAGTACAAGTGATTACCCGCTCGCTGTTTTGTTATCGGGACAACAAGAAAAACTTGGGCAGCTTATGGACCGGGTGGAGCGCCTCTATCAGAAGCTAGCGGCATCTGGCTTGCGCAAAGGAAATGATCTTCAATTTTTAAGTCATATTCTCTCTCTACAGAAGGATGTTCGTGAAGATATTTTAGTGGCGCGATGTACAAACATATGGAATTTATTTAAGCAAGAAAAAGTAAAAGTAAAACAAATGCATTATCCAGCTATCGGGCTACTAGCATTGCTTGAAGATGGGGAAAAAGAGGTTTCTTCTGTTCGAGCATTTATTGAGAAATTGCAGGGGGATAAGCTATTCCGTTGGCAGACGGATACAAATATTTTGATTGCAATCCAACTATTCGTGAGTCAAAAAGGTATGGAACATCAAGCGGCTAACACAGGATTACAAACAATGATTGAAATTCTCATACAGGCGCAGCAAGCAGCTGCTATCGCAGCCATTTCGGCTTCTACTGCAGCGGCTTCCGCAAGTAGTAATTCATAACGGATTAGTTGCTGTATATTACATATAAGACTTTTCAAAATGAACAGTAGTTTGTCTACTAATAAGGGAGTTTATTCTGAATGTAAAGGCTATTTCTATAAGGAATAGTCTTTTTTATATTCAACTTGAGAAGACGTAAAACTTTGCTAACGAAGAAGAGATTTATCGTACAATAGTAGAGCGTGGATTGATGCTAGCAGAGGAAATTGTGGAGGCTTTCGGATTAGAGAAAGAGCGTTATGTGAATCTTAATTGGAAAAGTGGTTATCGACCTGTACGGCTTCTAGTTGACAAAATTACTGGGTAGAAGTAACCTTATAAAGTTATAGGGAAATATTTCTAGGAACTTTATGGAAATGGAATATGAGAGGAGAAACATCATGATTATTATTCATGCAATATTTCAAGTAGACCCAGCAAAACAAGAAGTGTTTTTAAATGAAATCCAGCCGCTAATTCATCGTTCACGAGCGGAAAGCGGAAATGTATCATATGATTTATATAAAGATACAGAAAAAGAAAGTGTATATATAATGGTGGAAGTTTGGAAAGACCAACAAGCAGTCGCAACTCATAATGCAAGTGAACACTTTACTTCTTTCTTAAGTAACGCAGACCAATTTTTAACAGCACCGTTAACTGTCAACGTGTATGACGGACAACGAGTAAAATAAGGAAAATATTTTTTCGAACCCTTTCGGTTAAGTTAGTGGTACTTGATTGAAGGGGTTTTGTTTGAAGTGGATACTAGCATATTTCTTGCGTTATTAAGCGATAGGGAACGTAGTTGTACTACATTGTAAGCAACAACATTATATAATATTGTTTGACGATATAATACATAAAATATAAAGATAAGAAAGTTGCTTATTTGTTAAGCAACTTTCTTATCTGTTTAAGGAACGATAATAGAATGAAATGTTTAAGTATTTGTAAATGTATCACGCTATTTTTTAACAGCCCAATTGGTGTGGGGGTTTAATTAGTAGGGGATGAAGAAAACCCTACTAATTAAAGTTTCACCTTATATAAGAACATGCTAGGTTCTCACAGGATTAGAAAAATATCCAAACATTAAAAAGAACGATTTTGCGCAGGTTTTATAAATTGTTCTGGATTTTCAACTAATCCACATACAGCGCATTGTACACGGTATGTAGGACCTTGGTAAGACATATGAAACGCATTTAATGTTTCGTTTGTATATTCTTCTTCTATTTGTCCTGTTTGTGGGTCGAGCTTTACCGGTTTGACTTGTTGTTCAAGAATATTAAAGCGAGTACGGTTTGTTTTACAATTTGGACATAACATTGGTTCCATTTGTGCACACCTCCATCTTTAGCATGTGCGAAATGGAAAAATTTATTCAAAAGGGCGCACTACATAAAAAGGGCTAAAAAATTTTCTCAATATTGATCGTGTGATAAAAGGTTTAAAAATCTGAAAATATAAAATATAATAAAAACACGAACTGGTTATGTCCAATCTCCTGTTTATGCCAATATGTTTGAGACCGAGAAATCGGTCTTATTTTTTTATGCTATCATTTGTTGAAAACAAGGTTTTAAAAATAATTTGTCGAATGTTAGAGAAGGTAGTTATACGTTGAAAGTTATGAAGAAAGTTTACTACTAAACGGTGAACATAGCACATATGTTGAATATAATTCAGGAGAAAAAGGAGAGACAGAATGGGATTTCCAGCTTTAGAGACGGAGCGTTTTATATTGCGAGAATTAACGTTATTAGATGCAGCCAGTATGTTTCATTATTTCCAAAAAGAATCTGTTATGCGCTATTTTGGTATGGACGCTATTCGAAATATGGAACAGGTAAAAAGAATGATTCAGATGTTTAGCAAAAAATATAAAGAAGGAAGCCAATTGCGCTGGGGAATTGAACTGAAAGGGGCAAATCGATTAATTGGTACATGTGGATTTCACTTTATTAATCTTAATCATAAGCGAGCTGAAATTGGTTACGAACTCGATGATGCATATTGGGGAAAAGGATATGCAACTGAAGCGGTACAGGCAATTGTTACATATGCTTTTCAAACGATGAAACTTATCAGAATTGGAGCTGTTGTATATAAAGAGAACGAGGCTTCTCATAAATTATTGAAAAAGGTTGGATTTCAAAAAGAAGGACTGCTTCGGAAATATATGATTCAAAATAATGTAGAGTATGATACCATCATCTATTCCTTATTAGCAGAAGATTGGGAGAAAAGATCATGTCTTTCAATCAAATATTAAAAGTGATTGATGAGAATATAGGTAAACGTTTTGTTTTAGGAATAGATGGATTAAGTCGTTCAGGGAAAACAACTTTGGTGAAACAGCTTGAACAAAAGTTAAAACAAAAGGGTGCATCATTTTATATGTTTCATATGGATGATCATATTGTAGAACGGAACAAACGCTATCATACTAAATTTGAAGAATGGTACGAATATTACTATTTACAGTGGGATATAGAATGGTTACGATATCATTTTTTTCAGCAATTAAAGCGGAAAGAACAGTTTCGGTTACCATTCTATAATGATAAAACAGATTCCTGTAAAATGCGTGATATTAAGATTCCGATCCCATGTACTATAATCATCGAAGGGATTTTTCTCCAGCGTAAAGAGTGGAGAGAATACTTTGATTACATCATATATTTAGATTGTCCACGCGAGAAGCGATTTGCCCGAGAACATGAGTCTGTACGGAAAAATATTTCTAAGTTTAAAAATAGGTATTGGAAAGCTGAAGATCACTATTTAGAAACAGAACTTCCAAAGCAAAGAGCTCATTTTATTATGTCAGAATAGCGATAGAAGATAAGACGCACAGTTCATGTTTTAAGTGCGTCTTTTTTTAAAAAATAGAATGGTAATTTGAATATTTATAGAATTTAATATTGAACAAAATAAGAGGGGGAATGGAAAGCTATATATGATAGCAAACGTAATGGAGACTGAGTTTAGTTATGACGAAGTACGGGATATAATAGCTAAGGATCTAAGAGTTTGAAGTAGAATCCTGTTTAAATCTAAAAGAAGTAAACATGCTGTTAAGGATTTTGTTACTAATGTTTTTGCTATTCTCCTTTTTTGAGGGGGTGGGTAAAGATACTCATATTCAGTTACGTTAAGTTTCTAAGAGCTAGCCCCAAAACCCCCAGCTAGCTCTCTCACCCAAAAACAAGAGTACCGTGTGATTTTACAAACTCCTTTTTGGTTTTTTCTTGTTTAAAAAATTTGCTTATATCATAAAAAGTTATTTTATTTTAAAATTTAATATAATTTAAAAAATATGACTGATTATGAAATTAAAGGAGTTTAAAGATGAGAAAAAGATATAAGATTATTTTTATAATAGGAGTATTTACAATTGTATTATTTATTTTGTTTTATAGATTTTTATATAGTACTCCTATACTTGCTATTCGTACCACGATTTTTTTGAATTTCCATCCAATACAAGCATTTACTGACGATATTTATCCGATGAAAGATATTAATGATGAAATTATAAAAAGTTCAGATGGAAAAGTATATTATAGTTTTCCTGGTTGGGAAGGAGAAACGGGTTATGTTTGTTCTGCTGCAGTAAAAAAAGTTAATTCTTTATATCAAGTTACATTTGCTAATCCATAAAAATATATTTTGAGGATCAATAACCACAGATTGATGGCTAAGCAAATTTCGTAATGTAACTCTTTTATTTTTAGTTAAATCATTTTCAGGTACCTTCCACGACACAAGTTTTTGTTTATATCCTCATCTAAATCAAGAATTCCTGTTAGAAATTTGCTAATTAAACACGCACTAAAAATAGAATTTTTATTTATATTCTTATCGTTTCCTACCTTAAGCATGCCGTAATTTATGGACATTCTTAAGATTTTGAAGAGAATTGAAATCCAATGACAAGTAAAGTTTTAGAAACTAATAAAACAAACAAGAGGATTATGTGAGGAGCGAATGCAATCGTAAGAATGAAAGCAACCAAAATAGTACATAAAATATTTGCTGTATGACAAATGACAAAAAATATTGTCTGTCTTTGTTTGATGCTAATAAGAACATAGTTTAAAAAAGCAAGGAAGATGAGTGTATAACCGGCACTTGCGAATCAAAGAGCCTCGATTGTATATGACTTATAATTTATTGGAGTTACAGCAATATGAATGATTCCAATAATAAAAATAGCGAAAATAAATGTTAAAATCGCCTTTCTCATCTAGAAATCTCCTTTCTTTTCTTGGATACAGTTATAAATGATATGTGATTAGTTCCCATATCATACGAAAAAGGAAGCATGTGTCTTTGATTTATTTAACATTAGCGCTCTTTAGAGTGGTGGCAACACTGATTAGGGAAACACGTATTGCAAACAAAACGAGCTACTTTTTGTTTGCAATTCTTAAATTCATGTATTTAAGAAATCCTGCTTCCATACTGTACATTTCTTAATGAATCCACTCAGCAAAAATCATTTTAAATGTTTTAATTGAAAATAATTATCAAAATCAATTATAATAGAAGAATATGAAAGTGATTTGGAAATTAAGGGAGTGGGATATATGTTTATTGAAACAAAAACACTTACAGTAAAAGAAGGTACTTCAGATCTTGTTGTGCAGCGTTTTTCTGGAGAAGGTATGATTGAAAAATTCGAAGGTTTTATTGATTTAAACGTTCTTGTGAAAAAGGTAAGAAGAGGAGACGAAGAAGTTGTTATTATGATTCGTTGGGAATCTGAAGAAGCATGGAAAAACTGGGAGACAAGCGAAGAACATTTAGCTGGTCATCGTGCAAATCGCGGAAAACCAAAGCCAGAACATATTTTAAATGCTGAACACGCTGTTTATTATGTGAAAGCAACGAAATCGGCTTATCAGCAATCATAATGTGTATGAAAAGAGGGCGATTTAGCCCTCTTTTTTAATGATTAAAAGAATTCTTTTCTTAAATGTAGTTTTGTATTATATTAGAAAATAAGAGTGTACCTATACCAATGCTCATTTTGCAGCATATCGATTTTTGAAAGAAAGAGGTTAAAACCCTTATGTTTCAAGGGATAGACTTTATTTTTGAAAATGCATATGAAACAAAACTAGCAGTGTGCTGCAAAACTTTCAGTTTATTGTATAATAAATGTATTGATTTGAAAGAGAATTATGGTGATTTTTGTATAGGGTTTTATCAGAACGTAGTGGGATATAAAGTGTACTCAGCCATTTTGTTCACTCCTATTGCGTATTAGTTTTATCAGAACGTAGTGGGATATAAAGCCGGATTGGTAGATATGTGTTGCTACCGCATCTTTAGTTTTATCAGAACGTAGTGGGATATAAAGCCGGATTGGTAGATATGTGTTGCTACCGCATCTTTAGTTTTATCAGAACGTAGTGGGATATAAAGTTAGCTAAAATTTCATCAAGGATGTTTTTAGAAGTAGTTTTATCTGAACGCAGTGGAATAGAAAGGCAGTTTTCTTATGGTTAAATAACCTATAGAAACAAAATTAGTCACCGTTTATGCTGATCTGAGCGGTATAGAACCTTTTAAAAGAGTGGCTCGTTTTTTGAAAAGGAAGAAGTGAAACTGATAGAAGGAGATAGAGTAGCTCTCCTTGCAGAAATCGTAGAAAAAATCCCAAAAGAATTTGCGATATGTATTTTTCATACGCATGTCGCAAAGCAAATGCCTGAAAGTGTAAAACATTGAGTAATAGAATAAATAAAAGAAAGTGGCGTTAAGCATAATTTCATTTTGTTTACATAATATAATTATGTTAAATTGTTTTTTGGGTTTTCATTGCATGTTTCGTCTAAATAAATCGGTTACAATAAAAGGGTGATAGATTAGAAGGTTTTGGGTAGGGAGCATAGAATCATTTCAAAAAATATTTTAAAGGAATGAACGTTCTTATATACTAAATATAACTATGTGACTAGAAAAGGAGAGAAGATGATGATTCATAAAGTTGGTCAAATTATGTTATATGTAAAGGATCAAGAGGAAGCTGTACAATTTTGGACGGAAAAGATGGGCTTTCATCTAATTGCTGAAGAAGATAACGGTAAGGGATTTAGATGGATCGAAATTGCGCCAACGAAGGAAGCTGAAACAAGTATTGTGTTACATAATAAAGAATTTATTGCGAAAATGCAGCCAGAATTAAACTTGAATACACCTTCTATGCTGTTTTTTACGGAAAATATTGAGCAGTTGCATAAAAAACTTGTTGATAAAAAGGTGGCAGTTGGCGAAATTGTAAATATGCCTACGGGGAAGGCTTTTAATTTTGCTGACTATGAAGGGAATTATTTTGCCATTATGGAAAAGTTTTAATATGAAATAACAGTAAGAAGTGTTAAAGATTGTTTTGATCCTGTTTTACAGGGTCTTTTTTGTAGGATGACAATCCAAAACGTTCTTTGTATAATGAATCGAGCAGGAATGAAAGCGCTCTAAAAGAGATGGATGTCAAACGTAATATCAAGCATGTTGTAGTGGAGCTTCAATTGCTGTTTATTACTACATAGTACTTCGATTGAAAGGGCTTACAAGTTGGTGTTAATAATAAGGAATATACAGATTTCAATGTTTAATGAATCGTAAAATAGAAGCATTTAGGGGAGGAAATGATATGTGGGAAAAAATGATGAAAGGAAAAACAATAAGAAAGTGGACTGAGGAGTATCCGATTTTACATCATTTAATAGAAACAAGTGAAGTGTTTTGGGAAAATCCAAACTATATTTCCTATGAAAAAGCGAGACAGGATTTTGTTTTAACGAAGGAAGATGTGAAAGAGGCAGAGGCGCGTTTGCTTCGGTTTGCGCCTTATATTGCGAAAGTGTTTCCAGAAACAAAAGAGATGAATGGAATTATCGAATCTCCTCTTGTTGAAACGAGGCATATGAAGCGATATTTAGAGGGGACCTTTGCGCAGGAAATGCCAGGTAGGTTTTTATTAAAATGTGATAACAATTTACCGATTTCCGGATCGATAAAAGCGCGCGGCGGTATTTATGAAGTGTTGCAGCATGCAGAGAAGTTGGCGATAGAGCACAATTTGCTTTCTGAAGGAGATCATTATGCAAAGTTAGATAGCGATATGTTTCGAGAATTCTTTTCTCAATATTCCATTGCGGTCGGATCAACAGGTAATTTAGGGCTAAGCATCGGTATTATGAGTGCGAAGTTAGGTTTTCAAGTAACGGTACATATGTCAGCTGATGCAAAGGAATGGAAAAAAGAGCTGCTTCGTCGTAAAGGGGTAACGGTTGTCGAATATGAGTCTGATTACAGTAAAGCAGTGGAAGAGGGGAGAAAAGAAGCAGAGCAAGATCCTCAGTGTTATTTTATTGATGATGAGAACTCAAAGCATTTATTTTTAGGTTATGCAGTTGCGGCTTCCAGAGTAAAACAGCAGCTTGAAGATAAAAATATCAAAGTAGATAAAGAACATCCTTTATTTGTTTATTTGCCGTGTGGTGTTGGCGGAGGTCCTGGCGGAGTTGCTTTTGGATTGAAATTACTATTTGGTGATGCTGTACATTGTTTTTTTGCAGAACCAACACATTCACCGTGCATGTTACTCGGTTTAGTGACAGGACTTCATGATGAAATTTCAGTTCAAGATTTCGAGATTGATAATGTAACAGAAGCAGATGGCCTTGCGGTTGGAAGGGCATCTGGTTTTGTTGGAAAGATCATGGAACCGCTTCTTAGCGGGTGTTATACAGTTGAAGATCAACAACTGTATCAGTTATTAAAGGCAATGGTAGATACGGAGAATATACGTTTAGAACCGTCTGCATTAGCAGCAGTCTATGGTCCAGTCCAATTGTATCAACAAGAAAACTATGTGAAAAAACATAAATTAGAAGGTAAGATGAATCGTTCGATACATATGATGTGGGCAACAGGCGGTGGAATGGTACCGAAATCCGTGTTCGATGAGTATTATCAAAATCAGTAAATCGTGCAAAAAAAGGACGTCATTTTAAATGATGACGTCTTTTTGTTTATTTTTTCTTGTTTTTATCTAATGGATTTTGTTCTTCCGCAAATTCTGTTCCATATGAGAAGCGGCGATTGAGGCGGATGTTATCGCTGTTATGCCGTTCGTGAGCATGGGAAAAACGATGAACAATGACTTCAGATAAAGTAAAGATTAAAGCAGAAAGAATGCTTCCCCATGCAATTTGCATGTAATGATCCAGCAAAATGTTTCCAAAAATCCATACACTTAAATAAGTTAACAGGAAATCCGTCATAATAGCTGCAGATCGGCCAATGCGTTCTAAGATTATTTTATCTACAAATACGTATGACACAATCGTTACAAATAAACTAAAGGAAATAATTTGAACGAGTGTGGCCGGAAAAAACAAAGCAAGTCCGATGGCAAAAGCAATGATACAAGATATAAATTTTATGAGCACTAAAGCAAGATCACTCAACGTGTACACCTCCCGTTTCTACATAGTTTTTCTCTAAAGTAAGAACTTCATACATATCATATCTATATTGAGGCGGAAAATTTTTTCATGTTAGTAATTTGACTAAATATTGAAAAATGTTATAGGAAAAATGTTATAGTAAAATGAGGAGTTATGACATTTTTAGGTAAGGGGGGAATCCGAATGTGGATTACTTCAGAAGTAGAAATTCCAGAGGAGTTATTTGATCACCTTGAACAAGGGAAGCTCGTATTATTTGTCGGAGCGGGAGTTTCTATGAAAGGAAAATCAAACTTACCAAACTTTGATGATTTAGTTGATGAAATTGCGAAGGCTTTATACGTTGAAAAACGTGAAATAACAGAACCACATGATTACTATCTTGGTAAAATTGCAAAGACGAAAGATGTTCATCAAATTGCGAAAGATCTCGTAAACGTGGAAGGATCGAAACCGAACCCATTGCATTATGCGATTCCAAGGCTTTTTCCGAAAGATACGGATGTACGAATTGTAACAACAAACTTCGATCAGCATTTTACTACTGCTATGCGAGAGAGTGAGCGGGATTTTAATATTTACTATGCGCCTGCTTTGCCGACGGGAAGAGCGTTTAAAGGATTAGCATATATACACGGAAATGTGGAGCAAGAACAAGACAATTTAATTTTAACAGATGGTGACTTTGGAAGGGCTTATTTGACAGAAGGATGGGCGCGTCGTTTTTTAGTTGATTTATTCTCGAATTACACAGTTTTGTTTATTGGATATAGCCATAATGATCCGGTTATGAAATATTTAGCGACAGGTTTACCGCCGAGTACAAGGCGGTACGCTTTTGTTGCACAAGGGGATAATACGTATCATTGGGAACATTTAGGAGTAAAGCCGATTGTTTATCCGAATAAAGCAAATAACCATCAAGCGCTTGTTAGAGCAGTAAAACGATGGGCGGAATTGATGGGAGATAATTATATTACAAAAAGAATGCGTATTCGCGATATTGTAACAGTTCCACCATCTGTTGAACAAGAACAATTATCTTATATTAAACAAGCGATTAAAAAAATTGAAACACTTAGATACTTTGTGGAATTTGCCCGTGATTATGGGTGGGTGGAATGGTTGGAAGCAGAAGGAAAGCTACAAAATTTATTTCGCATTATTTCGCATTACGATGAAGTGGATGAATTACTTGCTGAGTGGCTTGTTGAACAATTTCTTGTTAGCCATCAAAAAGAATTATTTCAACTCATTTTTAAAAATCATTCTAAAATATCCCCGCTACTTTGGAGAAGCATTTGCACCTATTTAAAAGACACAAAAGAACCGATGGACCCGTTATTATTTTCAAAATGGACGCTACTTTTATTAGAGACAGCCGAGAATAATAGTCAGTCGATAGAAAAGATTTCCTATTTATTACATAAATGTTCGTTCCCTGAGCATAAAGAAATTAGCGTTTTATTATTAACATTTATTTTAGATGGGAAAATTAAGTTGAAACGAGTAAAACGATGGGAAGATGATAGGCAGGATTCCGTTGAATTAGAGGAATCAAGCCGTTTGCCAGTACCGGTGTTTTCACATGTACAACGCATTTGGGAAGAAAAAATGAAACCACATATTTCCTATTTTGCAGGTCCTATTTTAGTTATGGGACTGGAAAAATTGCAAATGTTATCGCTAAGACAAACAGCTTTACAAAAAAGAGATAGTGTTCTTTATCATACAGTGGAATTTTCAGAGCACGATTTACAACCGAAAGATTTTACTTTTTTAATCCGAATTGTGAAAGAATGTCTCGCCTATTTATGTGAGCATAATAAAGAGAAATTGGCGTATTATATCGCGCAAATGATCGACACAGATAGTATATTACAAAAGAAAATTGCGATTGAAACAATGAGTAAAAATACATTTGTAACAGCTGATGAAAAGTTAATGTGGTTGCGAAAACACCAACTTATTTTAGATTTTACATATAAGCATGAAGTATTTCAATTCCTGAAAAAACATTATCAAAATGCATTAGAAAAAACGAAGAAAGAAGTCATTCAAGAAGTGATGAAACAGCTTGAAAGTGAAAGGTTTTTTGATGCGTGCCTTGTGCTAGATTTATTGTACATATGTGATGCAAATAGTACGAGTACTGCCAGAGCCTATCGCACAATGCAACGAACGCATCCGCATTTTACTTCGAATCAATACAGTGAGAAAAAAGAAGAAGTTATGGCTCCAAACATTATATGTAACGTAACAGCTGATGGGTTATTAGAACTGAAAGGTCATGAAATAAAGAAACAAATTTTGTTATTTTCAAATGACGATTCATTTGAACAACGTCATTTTTTAGAGATGTTATCAAAAGCTTGTAAGTTGAATGTAGATTGGGGTATTACACTTGCCTATCAGCTTATAGGAGAGCAGGGAGTAAGTAATGAGATATGGTTTGTTTGCATTAGAGAATGGAGGAATAATCGAAAGTTGACAAATGAGCAAATTCAAAAGATTATTCCGCTATTGCAACAGTTTGTACGAAATCCCGCATTTTATTGGTTGATTAGTAGCTTCTTGTATGAGATTAGTAATCGATTAGAAGAGTTTCAAGAAAATCAGATTCGGGCAGTGAAGCGATTTGCATTTTCTTTATTCCCGCATATCATGAAAGAAGAGAACAGTTTTAAAGTAGGAGAACTTGATTTTTATAATGAATCAATCCAACATCCAGTGGGAAAAATGACGTCAGTTTTATTAAAACTATTAGCATATGATCATTTATATGATCGCAATATACATGAATATTTATTTTTATTTGAAGAGCAAATTAAGGTTGCTTCTGAGAGAACGTATTTTATGTTAGCGCGTTTAACGGCTGATGTTACATTTTTGTTTCACATTGAAAAACAATGGTGCAGAAAGTATTTGCTTCCGTATCTTAATTTAAATAGAGAACATAAAGCGGTGAAATATGCATGGGCAGGGCTATGCTATACACAAATTAATTTGCCGTTATTTACAGAGATAAAAAAATATATTAAACATGCAGCTGAGCATTTAGAGTTATTGCATCCACATACAAAACAAGTCTTTTTAAAATGGTTAAGCTTTGTATGTATTAAGTGTGTGTTGTACTGGGAGCAGAGAACAGACTGGGTTTACATGATATTTATACAAGAAAAAGAGCATGACAAAATAAAATTTCTGGAACATTTGTGCTATTATGTAAAAACATTAAGCGCGCGAGAGAAACAAAAATTTTGGGAATCGTGGTTAGCTACATTTTTAAAAGAGCGACCGAAAATGAGTTTGATAACTGGCCGAGAATATGTAATGTTATTGCGTTTTGTTTTCTATATGGATGAAGTAGCAGAAAAAGGGGTGTACACCATTTTGAACTGCTTTCCAATTCCGGTCGAACATTGTTCAGAGGCGGAAATGAAACAATTACTGTTGACGATTTTAACGAGAAAAGAAAAGGTCATAGCTCATGTACAAGCATATGCGAAACTATTTTTTATTTTGTTACAAATTGTGCAAGACGCGAGCTCCTTTGAAAATGAAATGATACAAATGAAAGAAATATTAGAGACTTGTCATGTAGATGGTGAGATATTGACCGCAATTCAAAATGAAATGATTCGAATTGGCATTGTAGTAGCAAATTTTCAGCAAGAATCATAAGTGGAAAGCGGAATTTTAAAAAAATGAATGAAAAATTATTGACAGTATTCAAAAAAGCATTCTATAATACGAATCATACTTATTTAATTTCAAAAACATTTGAATAAATAACGTGCAATGAAGAGATCACAGTAGTGAGAATCTTCCTGTAACAGAGAGCTGATGGTTGGTGTGAATCAGTACAGGGGTTATCATGAATTACAGTCTTGGAGCATCTTTTTCGGAATAGAGTAATATATCTTTATGAAGAAAAGGCGGTCATTTGATCGTTAACAGTGAAGAGAGGTAGACGAAGTTAGTCTACAACTAGGGTGGTACCGCGATAAATATCGTCCCTACTGAAGGAATCAGTAGGGATTTTTTGTATTTCGTGGCCCAACTTGAAAATGGAATAGGAAATGCAGTGAAAGGAATAATAGTAGTAGTTGTTTCCCTGTAACAGAGAGCTGGTGGGTGGTGTGAACCAGTACAAAAACAAGTGCGAATTACAGTCCTGGAGCATCTTTTTCGTAGTAAAGAGAAGCATCTTTATGAAGGGAAAGACGGTCGATTGATCGTTAACAGTGAAGAGAGGTAGACGAAGTTAGTCTTGCAACTAGGGTGGTACCGCGATAAATATCGTCCCTACTGAAGGAATCAGTAGGGCTTTTTTGTACACAGAAAAGGCGGTATCGATTTCATATGATAACGATTTAGTTTATGGATTCAGAAAATAGGGAATTTTATTTCTCTTACTATACTTTTACACATTTGAGGAGGATATGAAAATGGCAAATCATGAATTAGAACAATTACGTAAACAGGTGGATGAAATTAATTTACAGCTATTAAAGCTTTTAAATGAAAGAGGTAGAATCGTTCAAAAAATTGGTGAACAAAAGCAACAGCAAGGAACGAAGCGTTTTGATCCTGTTCGTGAGCGCGAAGTACTAGATATGATTGCGGAGCGTAATGAAGGGCCATTTGAGACATCGACGGTTCAACACATTTTCAAAACGATTTTCAAAGCAAGCTTAGAGCTTCAAGAAGATGATAACCGTAAAGCGCTCCTTGTTTCCCGTAAGAAAAAACAAGAAAATACAATTGTGGATGTAAAAGGGAAGCGATTAGGTAGTGGCACACAATCATTCATTATGGGACCTTGTGCGGTAGAAAGTTTAGAGCAAGTTCGTCAAGTTGCGCAAGCGATGAAAGAGCAAGGATTAAAATTAATGCGCGGGGGAGCTTTCAAACCGAGAACATCTCCATACGATTTCCAAGGTTTAGGGGTAGAAGGTTTACAAATTTTACGACAAGTAGCGGATGAGTTTGATTTAGCGATTATTAGTGAAATTTTAAATCCGAACGATGTGGAAATGGCTCTTGATTATGTGGATGTGATTCAAGTTGGGGCACGCAACATGCAAAACTTTGATTTATTAAGAGCTGTAGGGAAAGTGAATAAACCTGTATTGCTAAAAAGAGGTTTAGCAGCGACAATTGATGAGTTCATGCATGCAGCTGAATACATTATTGCACAAGGAAATGATCAAATTATTTTATGTGAACGCGGCATTCGCACATACGAAAAAGCAACTCGTAATACGTTAGATATTTCAGCAGTACCAATTTTGAAAAAAGAAACACATTTACCAGTTGTTGTGGATGTAACACATTCAACAGGACGCAGAGATTTATTATTACCGACTGCAAAAGCAGCGTTAGCAATTGGAGCAGATGCAGTAATGGCAGAAGTACATCCAGACCCAGCTGTTGCATTATCTGACTCAGCACAGCAAATGGATATTCCAGAGTTCCATAGATTCATGGAAGAGTTAAAAGAATTCAAAAATAAATTATCTTAAGTTCATATAGAATATGCGAAGAAAGGGAAACAGTAGTGCTTATCTCCCTGTTTATAGAGAACTGATGGATGGTGAAAATCAGTACAAAGATAAACATGAATTACAACCCTGGAGCATCTTTTTCGTAGTATGGAGTGAAATCTGTATGAAGGAAAAGACGGTTATTTGGATCGTTAACAATGATAAGAGGTAGACGAAGACGGTCTACAATTAGGGTGGTACCGCGATTTGAATCGTCCCTACTGAGCGCTCAGTAGGGACTTTTTTGTACAAAAAATTGGAAAGGAGAAAGGAAAAATGAGATATATTACAGCTGGAGAATCACATGGACCGCAGTTAACCGTTATTTTAGAAGGAGTACCAGCAGGACTATCATTAACAGCGGAACAGATCAATAAAGAGTTATTAAGAAGACAAAAAGGGTATGGACGAGGAAGACGTATGCAAATCGAGACGGATACAGTGAAAATTGTAAGTGGTGTGCGCCACAGCATGACACTTGGCTCTCCGATTACATTAATCGTGAAAAATGATGATTTTCAGCACTGGACAAAAGTGATGGGAGCAGCACCGATTTCAAAGGAAGAAAGGAAAGAGATGAAACGTACGATTACAAAGCCGCGTCCAGGGCATGCCGATTTGAATGGCGCCATTAAATATGGTCATCGCGATATAAGAAATGTATTAGAGAGATCTTCTGCGAGAGAGACAACAGTAAGAGTAGCAGCTGGGGCAGTAGCAAAACAAATTTTAGCCGAGTTAGGTATTCAAATTGCAGGACATGTTCTAGCAATTGGAGGCGTGGAAGCAAAATATCAAGGGGATTTTTCAATAGAGGAAATTCGGAATATTACGGAAAATTCACCTGTTCGCTGTTTAGATAAAGAAGTAGAACAAGAAATGATGGAAGCGATTGATAACGCGAAAGCAAATGGAGATTCAATTGGCGGGATAGTTGAAGTTATTGCAGAAGGAATGCCAATCGGTGTTGGTAGCTATGTTCATTATGACCGCAAACTGGATGCGAAACTGGCTGCTGCGATGATGAGTATTAATGCTTTTAAAGGTGCTGAAATTGGGATTGGATTTGAAGCGGCAAGAAAACCAGGAAGTCAAGTGCATGATGAAATTTTATGGGACGAAGAAAAAGGGTATATGCGCCGAACAAATCATGCGGGTGGACTAGAAGGCGGTATGACAACAGGCATGCCAATAGTTGTAAGAGGTGTAATGAAGCCAATTCCTACATTATATAAACCGCTTGCAAGTGTAGATATAGATACGAAAGAAGCATTCCACGCAAGTATTGAAAGGTCTGATAGCTGCGCGGTTCCAGCTGCAAGTGTTGTGGCAGAAGCTGTCGTTGCATGGGAACTTGCGGATGCGTTAGTGGAACAATTCGGAAAAGATCGTATGGAATTAATCGCTCAAAATATAATGCAGCATCACAAATACGCAAAAGAATTTTAAGGAAGGGGAGAGGATAGATGAGAGTGAAAGAGCAATTATTATCATTACAGCCGTATAAACCAGGGAAATCACCAGAGCAAATGAAAGAAATATACGGAAATCATTCATTTGTGAAATTAGCATCAAATGAAAATCCATTTGGTTGCTCGCCAAGAGTGATGGAAGAATTACGAAAAGAATGGCGTGAGCATGCTTTATATCCGGATGGTGAGGCGCTAGAACTTAGAGAGACCATTGCAAATAAACTAGGCGTTCAAAAAGAACAGATTTTATGTGGAAGCGGACTGGATGAAGTCATTCAAATCATCAGCCGCGCGATGCTTTGCGCAGGCGATAATATTGTAACCGCTGGAGCTACATTCCCGCAGTATCGTCATCATGCGATCATTGAAGGATGTGAAGTGAAAGAAGTCCCATTAAAAAATGGTGTATATGACTTAGATCGTATGTGCTTAGCGATTGATGAACAGACAAAAATCGTATGGATTTGTAATCCGAATAATCCAACAGGCACATACGTGAATGTGCGAAAATTAAATCAATTGATAGAGAAAGTAAGTAAGCAAACGTTAATTGTTATAGATGAAGCATACTATGAATATGTAGTTGCACAAGATTTTCCAGAAACATTGCTGCTTCTAATGAACCATAAAAATCTTCTTATACTCCGAACATTTTCTAAAGCATACGGCTTAGCATCGTTTCGCATTGGATATGCAGTCGGAGATAAAACGTTAATTGAGAAATTAAATGTTGTTCGTTTACCTTTTAATGTATCTTCAGTTGCACAAAAAGCCGCAGCCATTGCTTTTACTGATGATGACTTCATGAAAGAGGTTGTTCGAAGGAATCGTGAAGGGATACAACAATATGAAAGGTTCTGTCATGAAAATGAGGTTGCATATTATCCATCTCAAACGAATTTTATCTTTTTACCGATAGAACATGCACAAGAGATATATGAAGCTTGTGCACATGCTGGTTTCATTATTCGTCCATTTCCAAATGGTGTTCGGATTACAATAGGAACTCAGGAGCAAAATGAAGGAGTGATTTCCGTGTTAAAACAACACTTTGAAAAGAAAACCAGTACGTCTCGAGATGAGGAAAATGCGTAAAAAAGTGGTATTAATTGGGACGGGGTTAATAGGTGGTTCTCTCGCACTAGCCATAAAAAAAGAATATGCTGTAACAGTGATCGGTTATGACATATATAAAGATCGAGTAGAGCGCGCTAAAGAATTACATGTAGTAGATGAAGTGGCGCTAGATTTACAGCGTGCATGTGAGGAGGCACATGTCATTATTTTCGCTTCCCCTGTTGAAGAAACAAGGAAACTGTTACACAAACTTGCGTCCTTTCATTTACGGGAGGATGTCATTGTGACAGATGTAGGGAGTACGAAAGGGACTATTATGAAAGAAGCGGAAAGCTTATTCTCAAAGAAAGTCTCTTTTATCGGAGGACATCCGATGGCAGGATCCCATAAAACAGGAGTGGAAAGTGCAAAAGCGCATCTATTTGAAAATGCATTTTATATTTTAACACCTATGAATCACGTATTAGATGAGCGTGTTGAAGAATTACAAGAATGGTTGAAAGGGACAGGTTCTCATTTTCTCGTATTAAATACGAAAGAGCATGATTATGTAACTGGAGTAGTCAGCCATTTTCCACATTTGATCGCAGCTGGATTAGTGAAGCAAGTTGAGAAGCATGCTGGTGCTAACCCGCTCATTCATCAATTAGCTGCTGGTGGTTTTAAAGATATTACAAGAATTGCTTCAAGCAGTCCGAAAATGTGGAGCGATATTGTGAAACAAAATCAAGATCATATATTAGAACTTTTAGAAGAATGGATTGTAGAAATGAAAGAGTTATATAGAACAGTTGCAAGCGGCAGTGCGAATGAATTACAACATTACTTTGCAAATGCGAAAGAATACCGCGATTCGTTACCTGTTCGAAAAAGCGGGGCCATTCCATCTTATTATGATTTATATGTTGATGTACTGGATAGAGTTGGAGCACTTGCTCATATTACAAATCTGTTGGCACAAGAAGCAATTAGCATTACAAACTTGCAAATATTAGAGGCGAGAGAAGGCTTGCTTGGAGTGCTTCGCATTAGCTTTCAAAGGGAAGAAGATCGTCAAAAAGCAAAGATAGTACTGCAAAAAGAAGAATATCAAACATATGAAACAATATAAAAAAGGGGGCGAAAATAGATGAAAGAACAAGTGATACAACGTGTGAAAAATGGATTAAGAGGAACAATTCAAATTCCCGGCGATAAATCTATTTCGCATCGCGCTGTGATGTTTGGAGCGATTGCAGAAGGAACAACAACGATTAAAGGGTTTTTACCTGGTGCGGATTGTTTAAGTACGATTTCTTGTTTTAAAGAAATGGGAGTAGAAATAAAGCAAGAGGGTGAGGAAGTAGTTGTTATTGGAAAAGGATTAGAAGGACTACAAGAGCCGAAACATGTTTTAGATGTTGGAAACTCAGGAACAACGATTCGTTTAATGTCTGGAATACTTGCAAATACGCCATTTTATTCCTGCATACAAGGAGATTATTCTATTGCAAAAAGGCCGATGAAACGAGTTACAGTCCCGCTGAAACAAATGGGAGCAAACATTGATGGGAGAGAAGAGGGGACGTTTCCGCCACTTACAATACGTGGCGGGAATTTAACAGCGATTGACTATCAATCTCCTATCGCGAGTGCACAAGTGAAGTCAGCAATTTTACTAGCAGGGCTCACGGCAAAAGGTGTAACGGCTGTTACAGAACCCCATATTTCGCGAGATCATACAGAAAGAATGCTGGAGGCGTTCGGTGTTACTGTAACACGTGAGGGGAAAACAGTGAAACTAGCTGGTGGACAAAAGTTACTAGCGACAAATATAACAGTTCCTGGCGATATATCTTCAGCAGCCTTTTTCTTAGTCGCAGGAGCAGTTTTGCCAAATAGTAAACTTATTTTACAAAATGTCGGAATGAATCCAACTCGTACAGGAATTATAGATGTTCTAATGAAAATGGGAGCGAAATTAAAGATAGAGCCGATTGATCAGGAAGCAGTTGAACTAGCTGCTCGTCTTACGATTGAAACATCGACGCTGCAAGGGATAGAAATTGCAGGAGATATTATTCCAAGACTTATCGATGAAATTCCTATTATCGCTTTAGCGGCAACACAGGCAGAAGGAATGACTGTCATTAAAGATGCCCATGAATTGAAAGTAAAAGAAACGAATCGTATTGATACAGTTGTTACAGAATTAACAAAACTCGGTGCTCAAATTGAAGCAACCGATGATGGAATGATTATTTATGGTAAGTCTAATTTAATGGGAGCTACCGTAAATAGTCATGGAGACCATCGCATTGGCATGATGTTAGCGATTGCAGGTTCTTTAGCAAATGGCAAAACAGTTATTGAAGATGCTGACGCCGTTGGAGTTTCATACCCGGAGTTTTTTGGGACATTAAGTAAACTACAAGTAAAATAAAAAGAGGTTAACAGAAAAAATGTCGATTGTTTTATATCTAAGTCGCTGGCGAAGGGAATTTAACACCTTCAAAATGTGTAATACTATTAAGCAAGCGAATTGTTCCAGCTACATTAGACTTGAAGAAAACCTCGACGACGATTGAAACTTTCATCAGTAAAGCGCCAATTCCTTAGTAATGATTCGTCTTCATCAATCAAGCATGAAGGAATAGTCTATTTTGGATTCATTTTTTGCTTCTGCTGCATGTTGAAATGGAGTACTATTACTTTTATATAGGATTATAGCGACGTTAGTGCGAATAAAAGAAGTAGAATAGGAGGCGAGAAGGATAAAAGTATGTGAGAAGAAAAATTTCAGTTGACAATATACAAAGATGATTGGATATACCTTTAACATGTTAAATATGGTATAGTAAGTGGAGTATGTAATAAAAGTATCGAAATTGGAGGAACCAAATGATTACAGTAAGTAACGTTAGTTTGCGTTTTGCGGATCGCAAATTGTTTGAAGATGTTAACATAAAATTCACGCCGGGTAACTGCTACGGCTTAATTGGAGCAAATGGTGCTGGTAAATCAACATTTCTAAAGATTTTATCTGGAGAAATTGAGCCGACAACGGGTGATGTACATATTACGCCAGGTGAGCGTTTAGCGGTATTAAAACAGAACCACTTCGAATATGAAGAGTTTCCAGTATTAGAAACAGTTATTATGGGTCACACTCGTTTATATGAAGTAATGCAAGAGAAAAATGCGATTTATATGAAAGAAGATTTCAGTGATGAAGATGGTATGCGCGCTGCAGAGCTTGAAGGTGAGTTCGCTGAGCTTAACGGTTGGGAAGCGGAATCGGAAGCTGCTATTCTTTTAAAAGGACTTGGTATTGGTGAAGAGCTTCATGATAAGAAGATGTCTGAATTAACAGGTGCAGAGAAAGTAAAAGTATTACTTGCGCAAGCTTTATTCGGTCAACCAGATGTTCTATTATTAGATGAGCCTACCAACCACTTAGATTTAAAAGCAATTCAATGGTTAGAAAACTTTTTAATGAACTTTGAAAATACTGTTATCGTTGTATCCCATGATCGTCATTTCTTAAATAAAGTATGTACGCACATGGCTGACCTTGATTTCGGTAAAATTCAACTGTATGTTGGTAACTATGACTTCTGGTATGAATCAAGTCAATTAGCTTTAAAATTAACGCAAGATGCAAATAAGAAAAAAGAAGAGAAAATAAAAGAGTTACAAAACTTTATTGCACGCTTTAGCTCAAATGCATCAAAAGCAAAGCAAGCAACTTCTCGTAAAAAATTATTAGATAAAATTACATTAGATGATATTAAACCATCATCACGCCGTTATCCATTCGTTGGTTTCACGCCAGAACGTGAAGTAGGAAATGACTTATTAACGGTTGAAGGTCTTTCAAAAACAATTGATGGAGAAAAAGTGTTAGATAATGTGTACTTTACTTTAAATAAAGGTGATAAAGTTGCATTTATTGGACGTAACGATATTGCGATGACAACATTATTTAAAATTCTTATGGGTGAAATGGAGCCAGATAGCGGTTCGTTCAAATGGGGTGTGACAACATCTCAATCGTACTTCCCAAGAGATAACTCTACATATTTTGAAAACAGTGAATATAATCTAGTTGAATGGTTGCGCCAATTCTCACCACAAGATGAATCTGAAAGCTTCTTACGTGGTTTCTTAGGCCGCATGTTATTCTCTGGTGAAGAAGTGAAGAAGAATGTTTCTGTATTATCTGGGGGAGAAAAAGTACGTTGTATGTTATCAAAAATGATGCTAAGCGGTGCGAATGTACTAGTACTTGATGACCCAACGAACCACTTAGATCTTGAATCTATTACAGCATTAAACAACGGTTTAATCGCATTTAAAGGTACAATTCTATTTACATCTCATGACCATCAATTTGTACAAACAATTGCAAATCGTATTATTGAAGTCACACCAAATGGTGTAATCGATAAAGAAACGACTTACGATGAGTACTTAGAAAATGAAGAACTACAAAAGCAAGTAAGCGCAATGTACCAAAATAAATAAACAGATGGCCCCCCTTTACTAAGAAAGCGTATAGGGGGGATTTTTTATTCCGCTATTTTAAGGTAGTAACAGCCCGAATATAATCAGTGGAGGGTGAATCCCCCATTGATTAAAGTTTCACTTAATCGGAAATGAAGTATGGATCGACTTTCTCTACCTATATAAATGAACCATTACCAATCCAATTGGTAATTTTGGAAATAAAAATGTTTGCGAATGAAACCGCAAAGGTTTATAGTGATGTATATCTTCATTAATGGGTTGTTTTTTGGGGGATAAAATGGAAATATTACAAATGTATTTTGTTAAATATAAAGTAAGGTCAAAATGTTTAGTAGGAAATAGTTGAATAAATAACAGCTTCAAATTATAATTACTAATATTCTTCATACGGTTAAATAAATGAACGATATGAAGAAAGTAGATAAAAAATAGAGATAGACTTATAAGAAATAAGCCTTGGATGATTAAAAGAGGTGGAGAGATGAAACAATTATTACAAAAGAGCAAACGAGTGTTAAGTAATCACTTTGGGTTCTTTATTTTTGCGGTTATTTTATTTTGGTTGAAAACATATGCAGCATATGTGACAGAATTCAACTTAGGAATATCGAACACAATTCAAAAGTTTTTGCTTTTTTTTAACCCGTTAAGCTCAGCCATTTTGTTTCTAGGACTTGCATTATTTGCAAAAGGGAAACGATCTTATATTTGGTTGATTATTATTAATTTGCTACTGTCAATTCTTTTGTATGCAAATGTTGTATACTATCGTTTCTTCAGCGATTTTATTACGTTTCCAACATTGACTCAAACGAATAACTTTGGGGAATTAGGCGGCAGTGTTGTAGCATTGCTACAATCATATGATCCTTTATATTTCTTAGACACAATCGTTTTACTTGTACTTGTTTTAACAAAAGTTGCGAATCCAAAGCCAATTCGCGTTGCAAAGTATAAATTGTCACTAGTATTTATTTCAGCCATTTTAATTTTCAGCATTAATTTAGGACTGGCAGAATCTGATCGCCCGGAATTGTTAACAAGAACATTTGACCGCAGCTACATTGTGAAATATTTAGGCGCTTACAATTATACCATTTATGATGGTATTCAAAGTATGAAAGCATCAACAGAACGAGCTATGGCAGATGGTGACAGTATGACAGAGGTCAGAAATTACATCGCTTCAAACTATGCAAGCACAAGCGCAGAGTATTTTGGAAAAGGAAAAGGGATGAATGTTATCTATATTCATCTGGAATCGTTCCAAAACTTTTTAATTGATTACAAGTTAAATGGGCAAGAGGTAACACCATTTATTAACTCATTTACAAAAGATGCAAATACGTTGTATTTTGATAACTTCTTCCATCAAACGGGACAAGGGAAAACATCGGATGCGGAATTTATGTTAGAGAATTCCATGTTTGGATTACCGCAAGGTTCTGTATTTACAACAAAATCGCATAATACGTATCAAGCAGCACCCGCTATTTTGGGACAACAAGGATATACTTCAGCGGTGTTCCACGGTAACTACAAAACATTCTGGAACCGTGATGACATTTATAAATCATTTGGATTTAATAAATTCTTTGATGCATCATACTATGATATGAACGAGAAAGACGTTGTTAACTATGGTTTAAAAGATAAACCGTTCTTTAATGAGTCAATCCCATTATTAGAAACAGTAAAGCAACCGTTCTATACGAAGTTTATTACGCTATCAAACCATTTCCCTTATCCAATTGATAAGGAAGAAGCAACAATTGAGCCAGCAACAACAGGCGATTCATCTGTAGATACGTATTTCCAAACAGCGCGCTATCTAGATGAAGCAGTCAAAGGTTTTGTCGATTACTTGAAACAATCTGGTTTATATGACAACTCCATTATCGTAATGTATGGGGACCATTATGGTATTTCAGATAACCATAATAGAGCGATGTCACAGATTATGGGCAAGGAAATTCATTCCTTTGAAAATGCACAATTACAACGCGTACCTTTCATTGTTCGTGTGCCAGGAATGAAGGGGGGCGTTCAGCATCAGTATGGCGGAGAAATCGATGTTCTTCCAACGCTATTACATTTATTAGGTATCGATACAAAGAATTATATCCAATTTGGTACAGATTTATTATCACCAGAGCATAAACAAGTTGTAGCATTCCGTAACGGTAATTACGTAAGTCCGACTGTTACTGCGCTTAACGGAAGATATTATGATACAACGACTGGAAAACCAGTAGAGGTTACAGAAGAAATCAAACAAAATGAACAAATGGTTCAGCAAGCACTTAAACTTTCTGACCAAGTAGTAAATGGTGATTTATTACGATTCTATACACCAGAAGGTTTCACACCTATAGATCGTTCGAAGTACAATTATAACCATCGTGATAAAAATAAAACGAAGGTGAAAACAACGCAAAGTACGAAAGCAGAATAAAGTATAAATAAAAAAATCCTACTCATATGAAATAAAGTATGAGTAGGATTTTTTATTTGAATCATGAGTTAATAAGAAAAGGAAATATGTGATTTTATATATAATAAGTATAGAAGTGCTGATGAAAGGGAGAAGAGGGATAGTGTATGGTGGAAAGATATGTAATCTTAACAATTGGAAAAACACATAGCGGGAAAAGTACATTCGCAAGGAAACTTGAAAAGGAATTGGAACATACAGTCGTAATCGACCAAGATGAACATGCAGTATTTCTTCAATCTGTTTATCCTCTACTTGTACCAAAAGAAGGAGAAAATATATTGAAATACAGTATAACAGAGCGAATCATAGAGTATACAATATTAAACACTGCGTATCATATGATTGTATGTAATGCGAATTTACAGGAAGCGCCGCGGACAAGACTCATTCAACAATTTCAAAAACACGGTTTCAAAGTAATTGTTGTGAAGTTTGATTTACCAGTCCACATTATAAAAAATCGGATAGCAAGCAGCCAAAGAAATACAGCGATTTTACGCACAGTTCATTCTTTTGAAGAAGTGTTATATAACCAAGAGTCAATAGAGGTTCCAAAACATGTATCAGGGGCAGATATGGAGTTTTCAATATTTGATGAAAAAGATGCGGAAATTGTTATAAGGAAAATTCGTACGTGTATTTGTTGCAGTGCGACATATGGAGGGTAGACTTTTGGGCTTAAAGCTTTTAGTCTACCCATAACAAATTGCTTGGAATGAAGATATATAATTTCACATACCGTATTGTAAATATATCATAAAATTAAGAAGGTGAAAAAACAGTACAATTATTGCACCGTACATAAACGATAATTTGGACTTAATTTTGCAAGAAATAAGAGATACTATATTAGTAGAAGATGATTTTAATTATCTAATTTTGCAAAGTTAGTATCTATACTTGCAAGGTGAAGGAAGAACAAGTATAGAAAGGGTGTACATCATATGATATTAGATCATCGTAGTGCTGCAATTTTACAACAAATGATGCAAGCGGATAGTTATACTTCTGTTGATCAATTGACAGAAGTACTACAAGTGTCGAAAAGAACAGTTTATTATGATATGAAAAAAGTAGATGACTGGTTAATTACGGAACATCTAGAACCAATTCAATATGTTCGTCCATTAGGATATTGTTTAGATAAGAAAACAAAACAAAAAGTAGCTCAAAAGTTACAAGGATTGATAACAGTTCAATATGAGTATTCTCCACAAGAACGAAAGGCATGGCTTGCGTTATATTTATTAACGGAAGAAAAAAGAATTTTGTTGGAAGATTTAATAAAACTTATTCAAGTGAGCCGAAATACAATACTAGCTGATTTGAAAAAATTGAAAGCAGAGTTAGGAAAGTTCAAGTTATCTCTACAGTTTCACCGTAAGCAAGGATATTACATTAAAGGAATGGAGCAAGGGAAGCGAAATGTATTAATAGCATATCTTTCACAGTTAATTGCAAAGCACAGCTGGGAATATGTAGTTTCTCATATGAGGAACATTGTGAATCATGGAGAAGGAGAAAAGAAGCAAACAGAACAAGAAAAACTTCGTGTAATGAAAGATATTTTATCGAAGTGTGAGGAATTTTTGGGCGTTCAATATACAGACGAGGTGCTTGAGAATTTAAGCGTTTATATGTGTTTGTTTTGTAGTCGTATTGTGAAAGGGCAATATGTTCAAATGGAGGAAACTGAGAAAGCTGTTCTTCGTGAAACAAAGCATTTTCAAGCAGCTACCTATATTGGAAAACAGTTCGAAAAAGTGTTACATGTGAAGTTTCCAAAGGATGAGATTTATTATATTACAACGCACTTATTGGGAGCGAAAGTGAACGCGCAGCAAAAAGAGTATGGAAAGAATGATGTTCACGGTATTTGGCATATTGTCGATTACATGATAAAAGATTTTCAGCATTATGCTTGTGTCATATTCCGAGATTTTACAGGTCTTGCTTCTGACCTATATTTACACATGAAGCCAGCTTTCTATCGCGTGAAATATGGAATTGAAATTGAAAACCCATTGTTGCATATAATTCGAAACAGTTATGCGGAAGTATATCATTTAACAAAGAAAGTGGTTCATCATTTTGAACAATATGTAGGGAAAGAAATTTCAGAAGATGAAATTGCATATATTACGATGCATTTTAGCGCTTGGATGAGGAAGGAAGGAATCGTTCCCAGTCCAAGGAAAACGGCTTTACTTGTGTGTCCAAATGGTATTGGTACGTCACGTATGCTGCAATATCAGCTAGAACAATTATTCTCACATATGGATATTTTACAAGCAATCTCAAAGAGAGAATATGAATCTAATACATTTGATGTAGATTGTATTATTACAACTACTGAATTAGAGAAGGGATTGCTACCTATTTTTATGGTAAATCCCATTTTGACAGATGCTGAAAAGGCATCCTTGCTTCGAAAAGTGAATGCTACTTTATTTCGTGAGGATCAAAATGATTCAGTTGATATTATGATGCAGATGATTCACAAATATGCAGATGTGAGAGATGAGCATGCTTTAAAAAGAGAACTGAGAGAATTTATAAGTGGTCCAGTGCATTTAGGAAGAGAGGAGAAATACAAGCCGATGTTAAACGAGCTATTAACAAAAGAATATATTCAGCTTCAAGATCGCGTTGATTCTTGGGAAGATGCAATTCAAATTGCAGCAAAACCGCTGTTACAAACGGAATATATTTCTGAAGAATATGTGCAAGAAATGATTGCAAATGTAAAAAAATTAGGTCCTTATATTGTTATTGCACCTAAAATTGCAATTCCTCATGCACGACCTGAAGCAGGTGTAAAAAAATTAGGAATGAGCTTATTGCAATTAAAAGAAAGTGTTTCATTTTCTGAAAAACAAGAACATGCGGCTAATTTAATTATTGTATTAGCTGCTATTGATAATGAAACGCATTTGAAGGCATTGGCACAATTAAGTGATATGTTATCACAACCTGAAAATGTCGATCTGTTAATTCGTTCAAATTCAAAAGAACAAATGCTAGAAATGATAGCGAAGTATTCAAATTAGGAGGAAGTTAAAATGAAAAAAATCTTAGTTGTATGCGGAAATGGATTAGGAAGTAGTTTTATTGTTGAAATGAACGTGAAGAAAATACTAGGTGAACTTGGTTTACAAGCGGAAGTTTCTCATACAGATTTAGCATCTAGTAAATCGGAACAAGCTGATTTATATTTAGGATCAAAAGATATTATTTGCAATTTAGAAGATGGTGTTCGTACTGTTGCTGGATTGACAAATATTTTAGATCAAAATGAAATTAAAGAAGCATTGCAAAAACACCTCATGTAACACAGTTGAATAAAGTGAAACTTTAATCAGTGGGATGATTTGATGTCCCACTGATTCTGAGCTGAAGGGGGAGCGGTGCCATGTTTGATTTCATTATGAAAGACATTTTAGGACAACCAGCTATTTTAGTTGGATTATTTGCCATGTGTGGTTTATTGTTACAAAAGAAAAGCTTTGCAGATACTGTATCTGGTACGCTTAAAACGATTATGGGATTTATCGTATTAGGTGGCGGAGCTACAATATTAACAGGTTCTTTAGATATTTTTGGTAAAATGTTTGATAAGGCATTCCATATTAAAGGGATTATTCCAAATAATGAAGCAATCGTTGCAATCGCGCAGCAAACGTTAGGAAAAGAAACAGCATTTATTATGGTATTTGGGATGATTGTAAATTTATTGATTGCGCGATTTACGAAACTGAAATATGTATTTTTAACAGGGCACCATACACTTTTTATGGCCTGTTTAATTTCAGCTGTATTTTCTACAGCGGGGCTAAAAGGTTTTTCACTTGTATTGATAGGATCCATTCTTTTAGGAGTACTGATGGTTATTTTTCCAGCACTATTACAGCCATATGTTAGGAAAATTACAGGTATGGATGATATTGCAATTGGACATTTTGGTTCTGTTGGTTATTTAGCGGCTGGTTTTGTTGGTAGCAAGTTTGGAAATAAAGAAAAATCTACAGAGCAAATTCAAGTACCGAAATCCCTAGGTTTTTTACGTGATACATCTGTTTCTATGTCACTAACAATGGCTGTTCTTTTCTTCGTTGTTGCACCATTTGCTGGAAAGCAATTTATTGAAGCAGAGTTAAGTAATGGACAAAATTTTTTAGTTTATTCTTTTATGCAAGCCATTACATTTGCGGCGGGAGTATATATTATTTTAGCAGGTGTTCGTATGTTAATTGCGGAAATTGTGCCTGCATTTAAAGGGATTGCGGATAAAATTGTGCCAAATGCAAAACCAGCACTTGACTGCCCGACTATTTTCCCATTTGCACCAAACGCAGTTATTATTGGATTTTTAACAAGTTTCATTGCTGGATTATTATCTATGTTCATTTTACCTGTTATTGGTTTAAGTGTTATCGTACCAGGACTGATTCCTCATTTCTTTACAGGAGCAACAGCTGCTGTATTTGGAAATGCAACGGGAGGAAGAAGGGGAGCGATTTTAGGTTCATTTGTAAACGGATTATTTATTTCGTTCCTTCCAGCATTATTGTTACCAGTATTAGGCGGATTAGGGTTTGAAAACACAACATTTGGTGACTCTGATTTCGCTGTTATTGGTATTTTGATTAGCGAAATTGCAAAATTATTTTAAATGAGGCAGAAAGAAAAAAGACTTGATTTTCTAATAAAGAAAATCAAGTCTTTTTCAATTAAATACGATGATCATGCCAGAAGTTTAATGGGAAGTGTTCGTCCTCTTTATAGCTTTCTAACTCGTATCCTTTTTCTTTTAAGCCTTTAATAATAGCAGGCACTGCTTTGACGGATTGTGGATGAATGTCATGCATAAGAATAACTTCCGTTGGCTTGTTCGCACCAGCAAGAACATTTTGAACAATTTGAGCAGATGCTGCATCGACTGGCATTTTATTATATTTCCAATCTAAAGAATCAATTGTCCAGTCCCATACCTTTAAGCCGTTTTCGACTACTTTATTGCGAAGAGCTTCATTTAATCCAGGCATAGATCCGTAAGATGGGCGTGTTAAAACTGGTGATTTTCCGATAACGCCGGCAATTAAACCTTGATCCTCTTTCATTTCATCAACGTAACGACCTTCTGTGTAAAGCTTTTTGTAGTTATGCGTCATACTGTGCATACCAACATAATGACCTTCTGCATGTTCACGTTTAACTAAATCAGGGAATGCTTTTACATTTGAACCGATTAGGAAAAATGTAGCTTTTGCATCTTCTTTTTTCAACATATCTAAAAGTTCAGCAGTGTATTTTCCAGGACCATCGTCAAATGTTAAGTAAGCGACTTTTCGAACTTGCCCGTTATATTGCTTCGGTGCTTCTTTCGGAGCAAGAGCTGTCTGAATTTCACTTACAAGTTGAACCGATTTTGCGTCATCTTCTGTACTTGCATGAACAGCATTTCCTAATCCTAAAATCATTTCGGATAAAAAAATAGCCCCGATGCAAAGTAGCAGTACCCTTTTTACTAAAGTTGTCATTGGAATTCCATTGTGCATAATTTTCCTTCTCTCTATAAAAATTCTACTCTACTATATTAGCAATTTTAGGTAGGGAAATGCAAAGAAAGTTTATAAAAATTGTATAAGATTCTTTCATTCCGTCATTGTTATATGGTTAAGTGATAAGGGCTGAATGAAAAAGATGAAGATCATCATTTTTAAAATTTCACATACTGTATTGTAAAAAATAAAATAGGAAATTTAGAAATAGTGTCGAATATTCATATGTATATAGAGATAAAAAAAGGGGGAGCGATATGAAAGCAATCGAGGCTGCACAAAACATAATCGAGGCTCGATTTCCAAATTGTGATGTTGCTTTATTAGGAGGTAGCGTTGCAAGAGGAGAAGAAACAACAACATCAGATCTCGACATTGTTGTATTAGATAAAAAGCTGCCGTCTTGTTATCGAGAATCATTCTTTTGCAACGGTTGGCCAGTTGAGGTGTTTGTACATAATTTTGAAACCTATAAACAATATTTTAAAAGCGATTGTGAGAGGGGAAGACCAACTCTTCCTCAACTTGTTTTAGAAGGGATTATGTTAAAGGGAGAAAAGCAAATCGTGTCACATGTAAAGAAGGAAGCGCAGCAATTATTAGAGAAAGGTCCTGAAACTTGGACAGAAGAAATAATTAGACGAAAGCGCTATTTCCTTACAGACGCATTAGATGATTTTATTGGTGCAACAAAAAGGGAGGAGGAATTGTTTATTGCAAATCTCCTGGCAGATTTATTACATGAATTTGTACTGAGAGTAAATAGACAATGGGTTGGAAATTCAAAATGGTTTTTTCGTGTGTTAAGAAAATATGATGAAACATTTGCTGAAGCGTTTGTAGCGGCGTTTGATCATTTTTATAGAACTGGGGAAAAGAGAGAGCTTATTTTTTTTATTGAACAAACATTAGATCGTTATGGAGGGAGATTGTTTGAAGGATTTTCGGTTGGGAAGTATAGATAAACATAATATTATTATGTAAACAAATTGTTCGTTACTTAGTTTGATGAAGGGGTGGAAAGATATGATTCGTATTTTAACAAAAGAAGACGCCATACAATATTGGGACTTACGTTTACAAGCATTACAAATGAATCCAGATGCATTTGTAACCACTTACGAAGAAGCGCTACAAAAAGAAAAACCTCTTGAAGAGGTTAAGCGAAATTTAAGTTCAAATACTAGTTATACATTTGGTGCTTTCCAGAATGATAATCAACTGGTAGGGGTAGTAACGTTATTGCTAGAGCAAAAAGCGGTATATAAGCATAAGGGCCATCTTGTTGCGATGTATGTCGATCATCGAAGTAGAGGAAGAGGAATTGCGAAAGCATTAATGGAAGCATTAATAGAAAAGGCAAAAGGAATAGACATAGAGCAAATTTATTTAGGAGTCGTTTCTGATAACAACGCAGCAAAGAAGCTGTATCAATCTATCGGATTTAAAACGTATGGAATAGAAAAAAATGCGCTAAAAATGAACGGTATGTACCGTGATGAAGAATATATGGTGTTATTTTTGTGAAGGAGAAAAGATGATAAGGAAAGATTTATGTGTTATTTTCAGATTTTTCTTCAAATTAATTATACTTCATTATATAGTAGAAGAAAAAGTATAAGGGGTTTTAGGATGAAAGCAATTGCAGCAGGGATATTGGCATCGTTTTTCTTTGCCTTTACGTTTATTTTAAACCGGGAAATGGATTTGCAGGGAGGAAGCTGGATTTGGAGTGCTTCTTTACGTTACTATTTTATGATTCCATTACTATTTATGATCGTGATGTATAGAGGGAACTTAAAAGAACTTTTTCAATATATGAAACATAACCCGAAAGAGTGGTTCCTATGGAGTACGATCGGTTTTGATCTTTTTTATGCGCCGCTTAGTTTTGCAGGAGCATTTGGTCCGGGTTGGCTCGTTGCTTCTACATGGCAAATTACCATTATAGCAGGAATTTTATTAACGCCATTCTTTGCGACATATTCCCTACATAAAAAAATTCTCGTAAAGGAACTTATGATGTCTTCTGTCATATTATTAGGCGTTCTTCTCATGCAAGTAGAACATGCTTCAGCGTTAGGGATTCGCGAAACGCTTTTATGTGTTGTCCCTGTTATCATTGCTGCATTTGCTTATCCACTTGGAAATCGGAAAATGATGCAAGTTTGTAAAGGGGAGTTAGATGTTTTCCAACGTGTTCTCGGTATGACAATTGCGAGCTTACCGTTTTGGTTTGTATTATCGGGTTATGAGCTTTCTGTTAGTGGATTACCATCAAGCAATCAAGTCGTACAATGTTTGATTGTAGCGATTAGCTCTGGTTTAATTGCGACTGTATTATTCTTTTTTGCAACTGATCTTGTAAAAGATGATCCGCAAAAATTAGCTACTGTAGAAGCAACACAGTCTGGTGAGGTTTTCTTTGCCTTATTAGGAGAATTAATCTGGTTATCAGCCCCATTTCCATCCTCATTATCTTGGATTGGCATGAGTTTAGTTGTTGTTGGAATGGTATTGCATAGCTATGTTGCGATCATTGTAAAGAAAGAAGAGAAAATAACAGCGTAAATCGATAGTAGCTCTTTAAAAGAAAAGAGCTACTATTTTTTAAAAGGATATATAGGAGGAAGTGAAAACAATTCATTTCCTCATTTTAGTCAGTAAAGTTCCCGTACATATATCGTGAAGAAAGGTGATGTACAGCATGTTAGAACGAATTGAAAACATAGGACAAGATAACATGGTACATATATTGAAGCTTGCAGTTGGCCCCTCGGAGCCCAGTTTACAAAAAGCAATTCATTTTTATACAAAAAATCAGCAGGCGATATTATATAAATGTGGAGAGAATGCTTGTGTTGGAATGGAACTGATAGGTGAAAATAAAGCAAGATTATGCCATATTGCTGTTTCAAAAGCGAATCGTCATCAATGACTTGCTTCTTATATGATAAAGGAAATCATTCGAATACATCAATTAATCTACTTAGAAGCCGAAACAGACTGTGAAGCAGTTGAGTTTTATAGAAAATGTGGATGGATTATTACAAGCTTAGGAGAAAAATATCCAGGTGTGGAAAGGTTTCAGTGTTATTGGGAATGAATACTTCTTACATATATTTTAGGAGAGTATTTTTTCAATATCTCTAAATTTATTTTTCTAAATATACATGATAAGAATTTTAACTTTATCTTCTAATAAATAAAAAATTAAGAAAAATATGATAAAATGAAAAATGTGAGTTTATGTAAGGTTTGTGATAAAGTGGGGGAATCATGATGAAAATAAATGACATAGTAGCGGAAACAGATTTACCAAATACCATTGAAACAATCACAAATGATTTAAGGAAATTAGGGATACAGAAAGAAATGACAGTGATTGTACATTCTTCACTTAGTTCAATGGGATGGGTGTGCGGCGGAGCAGTTGCGGTGGTAGAAGCGTTAATGAATGTAATTACGGAAGAGGGAACGATTGTAATGCCAACGCAAACATCTGATTTGTCGGATCCAAAAAATTGGGCGCGACCACCAGTTCCAGAAAATTGGTGGCCCATAATTCGTGAGAATGTACCTGCCTTTCATCCTGATATCACTCCAACAAGAGCGATGGGGGAAATTGTAGAGTGTTTCCGTACATATCCAAATGTAAAGCGAAGTAGTCATCCGTTAAATAGTTTCGCTGCTTGGGGGAAACATGCAGAACAGATTATAGCTGGCCATTCACTGTCATTTAGTTTTGGGGAAGAATCTCCATTAAAGAAAATATATGATTTAGATGGATATGTATTATTCATAGGAGTTGGCTATGATTCGAATACATCACTTCATTTATCGGAAATACGTGCTGGGGCGTGTGAATTTATAAAAGAAGGAGCGCCTATTATTGAAAATGGGGTCGGCGTATGGAAAGAGTTTGATGAAATAGACTATGATCCCGCACCATTTGTTAAGATTGGGAAAGAATTTGAAGAAACAAATGCTGTTCAAATTGGAAAGATTGGAAATGCAACGTGTAGAGTTATGAAGCAGAGAGAGATTATTGATTATAGTACAGCGTGGTTTCGCTCGAAAAATAAGTAAGGGATGATTCAAATGAAGGGGAAAAAGATAGTAATTACTTACAGTCATTTTCATTTATTCATTATATTTTAGTGGCCGGTGAACTGGCGTTTTTAAGTTTAGAGTTATTCATTCTATATAAAATTGCGAGAGCGTTGCCTAGGATTATACGATATTATAAACAATATAAGAGCGAATATCCATCATTCGCTTTTGCAATTGATCAAGCATTTGATGTTGCGGTGAGAAGAAATAAGGTAGTAGATGTGATTGTTTCGGAATGTAAATTACTGTACTACGCTTTATTCTCTTGGCGTACAAAGATGCCAGAAAGCCCGCATATATTTTCCTATCATAAAAAAACTGGAGCCATCCCGTTTTATATTATGATTATTCATGCAACGCTCATCGAATCGATTGGATTTCATTATTTACTTCATCAATGGAATGAATGGTTAGCTTGGATTTTGCTCATTTTCAATATCTATGGAATTCTTTATTTTTTAGCTGAGATACAAGCAATTCGCACGAATCCATATATTATGACGGAAACAGAAATCATCATTCAAATTGGGTTTGGAAAGAAAATAATCATCCCATTTTGTCAAATAAAAGACATTGTATTTTATAAAGGAGAAAGCTTAACAAAGGGAGAAGAAAAAGAAGTATTTGAAGCGACTCTCATGGAGTTTATAAAGGAGCCGGCTAGAATCGAAATCAAACTAAAAGAACCATTAACGGCTCATTTATTATATGGATTTGTAAAAAAAGTAAAGCGCGTACGTTTGAATGTAGACGATGAACAGAAGTTTTATGAGGCGGTTGTTGAAAAATTAGAGAAGTGTAAGCGATATGAGTAAAATCGAGAAAGTATTATCTATAGGATTTGTATGTAAGACTGTACTACGTGAGTTTAATGATTTTACATATCTAGAAGTGAAAAAATTGGAGATAATCCCCATAAAACACAGTTGACTTATCGGAAATGTTTATATAATATATAGTTAATTCAATAATATATTGCTGATTGGAAAAACCAAAGGCATTTCATTCATTTATGAAATGCCTTTGGTTTTTTTATTTGTTATATCATTTCTTAATTCATTTATTTTAAGGGGGCGAGTGTGTGACAGTTTCCATTCAAGGCGTTACGAAATCTTTTGTGAAATCCTCTGGAAGTGTTCGAGTGTTAGAGGATATTCAGTTACAAATAAATAAAGGAGATTTTGTAACTATAATTGGCCCAAGCGGGTGTGGCAAAAGTACTTTATTAAAGATTGTAGCAGGATTAGATAATGATTTTATCGGTGAAGTTTTCATTGATGGGGAACAAGTGACAGCACCAAGTATGAAACAAGGATTTATTTTTCAGGAGCATCGTTTGTTTCCGTGGCTTACAGTTGAAGAAAATATTGCAGCTGATTTATCACTTAGACAATTAGAGGTACAAAGACAAGTGAAGGAGTGGATTGAAGTCGTTCGGCTCAAAGGATTTGAAAAGTCTTATCCAAAAGAGATATCCGGCGGTATGTCACAAAGAGTTGCCATTGCAAGAGCACTATTACGAAATCCCAATGTATTACTACTAGATGAACCATTTGGTGCGCTAGATGCATTTACGAGAACGCATCTACAAGATGTGTTACTAAATATTTGGAAGCAAAAGAAGACAACAATGATTTTAGTTACGCATGACATAGATGAAGCAATTTATCTTTCCAATCGGGTTGTCATTATGAGTCATAGACCTGGAACAATAAAGAAAGTGATCCCTAATCCATTACCATATCCACGAAGTAAGACTTCTTCATTATTCCAACAATTTCGAACGAAAGTTTTAAAAGAGTTTGAGTATGAAGAACTTACGACTAAAAGTGTATAAGGAGGGAAGGTTGATGCAGAATAAAAAGATTATATTGATTTATTTTGCTTTAGGGATATTACTTTTATTGATGGGGTGTCAAAGTAAGGCAGCAAGTGGAAAAAATGAGAAGGGAGATCTAACAATCCAAATTGGTATACAGCAAGGGTTAAGTCCGCTACTACTCGCGCAGAAAAAGGGATGGTTTGAAGAAGAGTTTGAAAAAGCTGGTGTCAAAGTAAAGTGGACGGAGTTTCAAAGTGGTCCTCCTTATTTTGAAGCGATTGCCTCAAATCGTTTAGACTTTGGGGAAGTTGGAAACTCACCGGTTATCTCCGCTCAAGCTGCGAATATTGAATTTACAGAAATTGCAAATACGAGCTATGCAAGAAAAGGTACAGGAATTCTTGTGAAAAAAGATAGTAAAATTACAAGTATAAAAGATTTAAAAGGGAAAAAAGTTGCCGTCGCAAAAGGAAGCAGCGCATTTAATTTATTATACCGTGCGTTAGAGAAAGAAGGATTAGATGCAAAAGATGTCGATGTTATTCAGTTACAACCTGATGAAGCACAGCCAGCTTTTGAATCAGGATCGGTAGATGCATGGGCAATCTGGGATCCATTTATATCATTACATACATTAAAAAAGGGGGCAAAGGTGATTGTAGATGGTGATACATTAAACATCCCATCGCCAGAATTTATTGTTGCAAGAACAAAGTTTGCGAAAGAACACCCAGAACTCGTTGTGACGTTTCTGAAAGTATATGAAAAAGCGCGAGTGTGGCAGGAGTCTCATTTTGAAGAGGCAGTCAATATTTATGCTTCCGCAAAGAAAATTGATCCTGAAATTGTAAAAGAAGTATTTCATCACGACAAACCTATTTTAGTACCAATTGCGAAGGACATTATAAAAGAACAGCAAAAGACGGCTGATTTCCAATATAAACTGCATTCTATTAAAAAGAAAATTAAGCCTGCTGAAGTTGTAGATAATACGTATGTTGAAAAAGCATTAAAATCGGAGTGAAAAGAGGTGTTACACGATGGAAGGAGCGAAAACGATAGTTGAGACAGCAGAAGTCAAATTAGCTCAAACGCAAGAAATGACTCATTCTCGTAAAAAGAATGTTTCTCTCTTGATACGAGCAATTATCATACCGACTATCGTATTGCTGATTTGGCAATTGGCAGGATTTTTGGAGCTTGTTTCTAAAACAGTTTTACCTACACCGTGGGATATTTTTCTAGCTTTTCAGAGCCTTGTTCAGACGGGGGAATTGTTTAATCATTTAAGTATTAGTGTGTTTCGAGCAGCTGTTGGCTTTTTCATTGGCGGCAGTCTAGGGGTGGTTTTAGGAACAATTGTTGGTTTTTCAACAAGAAGCGAGCAATATTTAGATCCCTCGATACAAATGCTAAGAACTGTACCACATTTAGCTGTGGCACCATTATTTGTTTTATGGTTTGGATTTGGCGAAACATCAAAAGTATTACTGATTGCCGATGGGGCTTTTTTTCCTTTATATGTGAATGCGTTTTTAGGAATTCGTGGTGTAGACTCCAAGTTATTTGATGTTGCTAGAGTATTAGAATTTAGCAAAAGGAAGTTAATCACAAAGCTCATTTTACCGGCTGCTTTACCAAATTTATTATTAGGTGCCAGATTATCTCTAGGTGTTGCATGGGTGAGCTTAGTAGTAGCGGAACTTATGGGCTCAACGGAAGGAATTGGCTATATGATTATGGATGCGAGACAATTTTCTAATACAGATATTGTTTTTGTAGGAATTATTATTTTTGCATTTGTAGGGAAATTTTCAGATTCACTCGTTCGCTTATTGGAAGTGAGATGTTTGAAATGGAGAGATAATTACAAAGGGGAGTCTGGAGTTTAAAGAGTCGAATTGGAAATGAATCAGAGTATATCGTGAGATTTTCATAAGCCGCAAGTTAAAGGAGAACGTAAAACGAAAAAGGGGTGTATGAAGAAATGGAAATATTATGGTTTATTCCAGCTTATGGTGATGGCAGGTATTTAGGTACGACAAAAAGAGGGAGAGCTGCTGAGTACGGATATTATAAGCAAGTTGCACAAGCAGCTGATTATTTAGGATATAGCGGTGTATTACTTCCTACGGGACAAGGATGTGAAGACCCTTGGGTATTAGCTTCAGCACTTGCTGCTGAAACGGAAAAATTACGTTTTTTAGTTGCGGTAAGGCCAGGGATTATGTCACCAACAGTTGCAGCGAGAATGGCGTCGACATTTGATCGGATTTCATCTGGACGTCTTCTTATTAATGTTGTAGCGGGAGGAGATCCAGTTGAACTACAGGGAGATGGTCTATTTTTAGATCATGATGCAAGGTATGATGCTACAGATGAGTTTTTAAAGGTTTGGAAATCAGTTTTGCAAGGAGAACAAGTCTCTTTAGAGGGAGAACACATTCAAGTAAAAGACAGTAAAGTTGTGTTTCCGCCTGTTCAATCCCCGCATCCGCCGATTTACTTTGGTGGATCATCAGATGCCGGGAAAGCTGTAGCAGCAGAACATTGTGATATATATTTAACATGGGGAGAACCACCGGCGCAAGTAGAACAAAAAATAAAAGAAGTAAAAAAATTGGCAGAAGCAAAAGGACGTACAGTTCGCTTCGGCATTCGATTACATGTTATTGTAAGAGAGACAGAAGAAGAAGCTTGGAAAGATGCGGAACGATTTATTCAATATGTAGATGATGCCACAATTGAATTGGCTCAAAAAACATTTGCACGTTATGATTCAGTTGGACAAAAACGTATGACACGTTTAAATAAAGGAGCGAGAGAAGCCTTGGAGATTAGCCCGAATTTATGGGCTGGTATTGGATTAGTACGGGGAGGCGCTGGAACAGCTCTTGTTGGAGATCCACATACAGTGGCAAAAAGAATAAGAGAGTATGAAGAACTAGGTATAGATACATTTATTTTATCCGGTTATCCACATTTAGAAGAAGCGTATCAAGTAGCTGAACTGCTATTTCCACTTTTACCGGTATCCAAAAATGAGAAAGATAAAATTGTTGGAGAAATGATTGCGGATGCCTATGCATTAGAAAAGAAATAATAGAGTAATAAAAACAAACCGGCAAGCTGCTATCTCGCCGGTTTTTATCGTAAAATTCGAAAAAATATGATAAAATAAAAAGGTAACTTATGGTATGGTTGGGTGTTCAATTATCACTTCTCCACATAGAAGGGGGGTGATAATTCGTGAGCGAGATTACGTTGCTACTGCAAGGTGGATTATTTCTCGTTGCATTGCTGACGTTCGTTGTCGTTTTAATTGACAAGCTCAAAAAATAACAACCCATCTATGCCAATAGAATATGGGTTGTTATATTCATAAGAAACAAATAGGATAAATGAACAATCCAATCTGTCAAGTTACGTGGACTAGTGTGTAGCCGCACACTAGTCTTTTTTATTTATATACAATTTTTATTGTTTTATGTGATTGTATTGTTCTTTTCATACTCATTATAACATAGTGTCTTTTTATCAAGAAAGGAGATCGTATGTTCTAGTTTTGAATACTTATGATGAAATATGCGTAGATGGTCTTTTTTCTCTAAATAAATGATTCATGTATTCTTTTAAACTTTCTATGTAGAATGATTGGTTTTGAACATCATTCACACCAACAATTGGAGAAGGAAGATTATACGCTTTTTGAGAAAGATGAACAACAACATCAAAAATATTAAATAGACGGATGAAACAGAATAAACCGTCTTTATCACTTAATAAAATAAAGTAGTGATTATCACTTTTTGTATTTAATGTATTCCATAGCGAGCTTTTACTTAAGTCACGCACAATACTTTTTTCCTTTAATTCAAAGAAGTCTGCGTTGGATAGAATGGTGGAAATTTCAATTGCATCCGGGTCATCAAAATAGCCATCTATTGCTTGAACAGCGAAAGTGTAAGCCATTTTTAAAATACTCATTTTATATTTTCGATTATCCAAAAGTAATTCACGTTGAATGGAGCTGGCTACTTTTGTAACACGTTCTTCTTTCCAAATTTCATTATGTAGTGAAATATCGTGTTTTTTACATAGTTTCATAATAAGAGAGTTAGAATAATGAATTTCATCTTTTGTCTCGGCAACATCTGTTTCCGCCGCAGCTAATTCTTGACCATATTCATTTATGTAAAGGGGAGAGTCAATTTGTTGCTTCATTTGTTCAATTTTATATTGGCTAAGTTTATGTCTAATTAATGGGCGATCAACATGTATTGTAAGATGTTCATGGCAGGAATCACAAACTGAATTTGTGAAATAATATCCACATAATATCTCTGGAATGACGTGTTGCTCACTAAGTTCTTTCGTTTCTTTTCGGCAAATGATACATTGCGCCATATTTATCACCTTTATCTACAAATTTGTATGTAATCTAATTTCATTGTAGTGTATTTGATGGTATTTTGGAATATTGTAATTAAAAATATTATGTGAAATTCACGCTTAGTTTGGTACAATGAGGAGAGGTGCTAGTTTAAAGGAGGCCATTTTTTTGAAATCGAAAGTGCACTTTTGGACATTGGAAGTGCTAATGGTTGTAGGAATTATATTTATTTGCACAAAAATATCGTTTCTATTTCAACCAATTGGCATATTTATTTCAACTTTATTTTTCCCAATCTTAATTGCTTTGTTTCTATATTTTATATTCAATCCTGTATTAGTATTTTTAGAGAATCAAAAAGTTCCTAGAAATTTAGCAATTTTACTATTGTATGTTTTTATTATTACATTAACTGCAGTGGCAATTGGTGTAGTTGTTCCGACCGTTTCCCAACAGCTAATGGAATTAGTGAAAAACTTACCAAATTACATTAAAGAGGGAAAAATATACATACAAGAACTATCTCATCATAGGCTATTTGAATGGCTAACTACACAAGATTACATTTCTATTGAAACAATTGAAAAAAATGCAGTGGAATATTTGAAAGATATACCAAATACGATTACGTCGAGTGCAACGGCTTTATTCGGTATCATTACAAATGTCGCGTTAGTTATATTTACTGTACCATTTATCCTGTTTTACATGTTCAAAGATGGACATGCTTTTCCTGGAAAGGCTGTTAGCTTTTTGCCAGAATCGTACCGTGAAGAAGGACTGCGTATTATAAAAGAAACAAATGAAACTTTATCTGCATATATACAAGGACAAGCACTTGTTTGTTTATTTGTAGGAGCATTTACATTTATCGGATATTTAATTATTGGATTGCCGTATGCATTCATTTTAGGAATCATAGCGGCATTTACAAACATTATTCCAAACTTAGGGCCATTTATTGGAGCGGCGCCCGCTGTTATTGTTGGATTATTTGTATCGCCAATGCAAGCTGTCTGGGTAATATTGATCGTAACGATTGTTCAACAATTTGAAAGTAACATTATTTCACCGCGTATTATGAGTTCAAAGTTAAATATTCATCCTTTGACAGTTATCGTATTAATCTTAGGAGTAGGGAACTTCGCTGGAATTATTGGAATGATTTTAGCTGTGCCAGCTTATGCGGTTACAAAAACAGTCGTTTCTAATTTAGTGAGATTATTTAAGACAAAACGGAGTAGTCGGAAATAGAGTAAAGTAAGGAAGATACACCTCTAATGAAGGAAAGGAGAAAGGAGGTGTATCTTTTTTGTATCGATGAAAAAAGCTATATTTATTATGGAATTTTTATATATTTAATTCCATTGTTTTAGGTTGATAAGTCTACTGTGTGTAAAGGTGTGTTTTTTGGCTAAGTGGAATCCCTCTCTATAATCCAAATCATTTTTTCAAAACGTGCTATGAACATCTTAACTCGCTCCTTTCTTTATAAGTTTATATGATTTTTTATAAGAATCTGCAATAGGTACTTCGGCGGTTACGAATTTCCTCAACAGTTTTTTTATATTGTTGTTCTTGCTTTACTTCTGCTTCAGATAAAGGTCTCTTTTGAATTGAAATCGTTAAAAAGAATACTTTAAATTTCATATTTGAATTCCTCCATCCTAAAAGAATTTATAAGCGACTACAGTAAAGGCTTTGTCGTATTTTTACATCATTGACTGCCTTATGAATTTGTTGTTCATGAAACAATTCAGATTCTGAGAGCTTATTTTTTTGTATGATAATGGTTAAAAAGAATACTTTAAATTTCATTAGAGATGGCCCCTTTTCAATTTAATACATTTGAGTATAGTACAAACTTCTACGATCGGTTATTTCCTCCATCGTTTGTTTTAACTGTTGTTTTCGTAAAATCTCTTCTTCAGACAATGTTTTTTTCTGAAGGGTAATTGTAAAAAAGAAAATATGAAAGGTCATAGGTGAACGAATTCCTCCTTTCGAAAAGGAATTATAGATGATCACAATAAAGTGTTTGACGCTCTTTGATTTCATTCATCGCTTTTTCAATCTGCTCATTATGAGCTAGATCAGCTTCAGAAGTCGTAGTTTTTTGAATCGTAATACTTAAAAACAATACGCGAAAAGTCATCAAATGTTGCTCCTTTCTTTAAAAAATAATGTAAGAGACTAAAAATCGCACAAAAAAGCCACAGGAAGATATTGTACTCCTATGGCTGGGCGCGAAAAAGCCACAGGAAAGTATACGACCTCCTGTGGCGAATGTATGAGTTAAAAATAAAAGGCGATTTTTAATTCTCCATTAGGTTGGTCGAATGGTTATGAAATTGAAAAACAGATGCAATAACATGTAATTGTAATTTTGACATTTCATTCGACCTCCTTTTAGAATATTTTTCCTACGCTAGTAAGTATATACAATAAATAGATAAAAGTAAACAAAAAAATGAAAATTTTTAATTTTGGTGAAAATGTGTATATTTCGAAGGGGATGATAAAAAATGGATTATAAGGGAATTGAAGAGGAGAACCGCTTTGTAACACGGAACTTTCATCGGTTGGGAAGCTATTCGAATTTTGAGGTGGGATTCTGGAATGCGATTTATCCCTAATGGACAGCCTGATTGGTGAGGGTTCATAATCAGTAGGGGATGGAGAAAACTACCATTGATTAAAGGTTCACCTTATCTGGATTTCTCATTTTATAATGGTTTTATAAAAGGGAGGAAGAAACAAGTTGGGTAAGATTTCTTGCATCAGGACCAAATAATAAAATGTAGAAAGTGTTCATGAACAACAATAAAATTGTTTAAACTAAGAATATGAAAGGGTGTATGTCATATTTTTCTATATCATATATAGTAGATGTATAGAATATTTGGTTATCGCACGTTTTACAAACGTGCAGTATGGAGGGGAAAATGAAGATAATAGAGCTACCAATTGAATTTGAATTTAAGGGGCAAAAAAATTACATTTATCCTAGCTTAATTATATTGAATAATGAACTAACTTTGGTCGATACAGGGTATGCAAATTTCATACCTTTAATCGAAAACGAAATTTTAAAAAATGGATACGAAGTGAAGGATTTAAAGAATATAATCATTACGCACTATGATGATGATCATATAGGCTCCCTTTATGATTTCAAAGAAAAGTATCCTTGGATTAACATTATAGCTAGTGAAAGTGAATCAAAATACATTAGTGGTGAAATAAAGTCAGAGAGATTGGTTCAAGCTGAGGAAATGCTTGAAAATATGACAATGAAAGAAATCGAATTTGGTAAATGGTTTGAACAACAATTAAAGAATTTGAAGCATGTTTCAATTGATGAAAAGGTACATGATGGCGATATGATTCTAGATAATAAATGTAGAGTAGTAGCAACACCTGGGCATACTTCAGGGCATATTTCATTGTATTTTCCAAGTTTAAAAAGTGTAATTACAGGTGATGCAGCTGTTAATGAGGATGATGAATTAATCATTGCGAATCCACAATTTTGTTTAAATATTGAGAAAGCACAACAGTCCTTGAAAAAGATTAAAAATCTTAAAGCTGAAACTTACTATTGTTATCATGGTGGGAAAGTCACTTTGTAATTAAGAGCTAAACGTAGATATCAACTTGCCTATACTTTCTAATTGAACCCTTCGTTATTTGCAAGCAATCTAGGTATAACAACCTGCGTGAAATCCATCTATGAAACATGCTCTTCTAATCATTTTTAGATAATAGATTAACGTTTTGTATTGGATATACATTTCACAACATCTAGAAAAATCAAAAATGGATAAAAGACAGCTCTGATTTTTGGTAGAAGTCTCTTATTCATCTTATTGACTTATATCTCAAGGATCCGACATACTTTTTATTGATTTTTTGTATATATGTGTTAAAATGGAAAAACGCTTATTGTTTATTTTTAAAAGAATCAATAATTATCCAATATAATTATATCAAAAGTGATGAGTGATTGTCAAACTTTTTGTTGAAAATTTATATCGTACGAAACGATGAGCAGGAGAATGGTTGATAAGGAGTGGCGATATGGAGAAAACAAAGCAAGAATGGAAGCAAGAGCAGCAGCGCGTGGATGAGGTCGTAAGCAAAATTAGAACGCGTATAGATTCGTTAGAGCAATATGTAAGTACAGTAACAAAAGATGTTGTTCAAATACGCAAACATTTTTGGGATGATGTAACAGTGAATGTTGATAATATGGAAGAAGCTGTAGAAACAGCGGCGAGTATAAAGCAACAAGCGGAATTATTATCAGAACGAGAGCAAAGCCATCGTCATATATCGAGTCAACTAAAAGGATTACAACGATTACAGCAGTCACCATATTTTGGACGGATTGATTTTATAGAAGATGGTGAAGAAAAGAAAGAGTGTATATATCTAGGGATTCATTCATTTTATGATGAAAGTACAGAGCAGTTCCTCGTTTATGATTGGCGGGCGCCTATTTCTAGTTTGTACTATGATTATTCGTTAGGAAGAGCGAAGTATAGTGCACCTCATGAAACGATTTCTGGAGAGATGACTTTAAAACGTCAATATGTTATTCGTGATGGTAAGATTCGGAGTATGTTTGATACAGCGGTTACTATTGGTGATACGATGCTGCAAGAAGTACTTGGGAATCATGCGAATACACAAATGAAAAGTATTGTATCGACTATACAAAAGGAACAAAATCAAATCATTCGAAATGAAACAAGTCGTTTACTTATTGTACAAGGTGCAGCTGGAAGTGGAAAAACATCAGCAGCATTACAGCGCATCGCATATTTGTTATATCGCTATCGCGATACATTACATGCGAATCAGATTGTCCTCTTTTCTCCAAATGCGATGTTCAATAGTTATGTTTCCACTGTTTTGCCAGAGCTTGGGGAAGATAATATGAAACAAACGACATTTCAAAAATATTTGGAGAATCATATTGAAAGAGAATTTGAAGTAGAAGATCCATTTACGCAAATGGAGTATGTATTAACAAAAATAGAAGATGAAAATTACAAGGCTCGGTTAGAAGGGATAAAATATAAAGCCAGTTCACAATTTATTACTGCAATGGATCGGTATATCGCATTTCTAAAACAAGAAGGCATGCGATTTAAAGATATTAAGTTTAAAGGGAAAGTTATGATTTCAAAAGAGCAAATAAAAGAGAAGTTTTATGAATTTGATTCGGCAATACGTATTCCAAATCGAATCAAACTGATTTCTGAGTGGTTATTAAAGGAACTAAGGAAAAAAGAAAAAGTAGAAAGAAAAAAGCTATGGGTAGAGGAAGAAATACAGTTATTAGATAAAGAAACATATTTAAAAGTTCATCAACAACTGCAGAAGGAAGAGATATATTCTGATGATACATTGGATGAATTTGAAAGGGAACAAAGTATGTTAGCGGCTATGGTCGTGAAAGAACATTTCAAACCGCTTCGAAGACGGATAAAAAAGTTACAATTTATTCATACGAAAGCGCTATATATACAATTATTTCAAGACCCTAACTATGTAACTCAATTTGTAGATCGCGAAGAACTACCAAAGAACTGGTGGGCAATATGCAAACAAACAGTGGAGAAAGTGAAGCATTTTTATATGCCGTATGAAGATGCAACGCCGTACTTATACATGAAAGATCAAATACAAGAACTGCAAAGAAATACGACTGTACAACATATATTTATTGATGAAGCACAGGACTATTCGGCATTTCAATATGCGTTTTTAAAACGTATATTTCCACATGCAAAAATGACAATACTTGGTGATTTTAATCAAACTATTTATGAACAAGCAACAAATCATTTATTTTCACAATTAAATGATTTATATGATGAAGAGCGCAGTGAAAAAATTGTGTTGAAACGCAGCTACCGATCTACAAAACAAATTATTGAATTTGCAAAACAGTTTATTCCGCATAACGAAGAAATTGAGCCATTTGAACGAGATGGACGCAAGCCAGTAATAATTGAAGGGAAAAAGGGAGAAGAACATGATAAGCAAATTGCAAAAGGAATAGATGATTTAAAGAAGAAAGGGCATCGAACAATTGCGGTTATTTGTAAAACAACAGAAGAAAGCAAAGTAGTCTATAATCGCCTACAACAGCTTCCAAACGTTCGCCTTATTCAGAAGGAAACGAGTTCGTTTGATACTGGTATTCTTGTGATTTCATCCTATTTATCAAAAGGAGTAGAATTCGATGCGGTTATCATTTACGATGCATCACAGTATAAACGAGAAAATGAACGAAAATTATTTTACACGGTGTGTACACGCGCGATGCATGAATTAATGATTTATAATAAAGGGGAAATGAATCCATTTTTACAATCTGTTTCACAAAATAAATATGAGCTTGAAAGTTAAAAAAAGCTGGCATAAGTCAGCTTTTTTTCATTTGTACGCTAAGCAAGGCACCAATTGCACCGCTATAACCGTGATCTTGTAAGAAAATAGGCCGTTTATTTTGGTACTTTGTGTAATTTTCAATAATGTTTTGTAGCTGTGTATTGTTAGATAAGGTAGAGCCGATATAAACAATAGTATTCATGTTTTTTGTCTCAGCAAATTGAAGGCTTAATGCGGTAACGACTTCGCCAACGAGACCTTGCAGGGTGGCGAGCAAATCTGAATGAGCGTAGTTTAAGTCTGTCATCGCTGCTTTTCCAAAATTACTAGCTGTTAAATGATGATCAATAGGTGAGAGAATGCCATTATAAATATCTCCCACTGTTATATCAAGAGTGTTTCTGCCCCCTTGTTTTGCGTGATAGAGCACTTGATCAAAACTTTCTATATTTGTTAATAATTTTGCTAGCCCCATGATTGTACCACCGCCAACGCCAGTTCCTCCTGCGCGAACATATTGTTTATCATGAATGTAGTGAATTGAAGTACCTGTGCCGATATTTGTTAAAACAAAATTGTTTATAGAGAGAGTTTCTTTTTTTAAAAGAAACCGCACACCTTGGAGAGTAGCTTCAAATTCATTTACATATATCGTTTCATACTGATTCGCAAGTAATGTTTGTAATTGTTCAGCTTTTCCACCTGTTATACATAACTTCGTAATCGTTTCGTTTTGATGAAGCCACTTTTTAATGTTTTCTTGCTCATAAGAATAAAATTTCTTAAAAGATATTGTCTTATTTCTTTCAAAGTAAGCAATTTTTGTTAATGTTCCTCCAGCGTCAATACCGACAACACGTTCCATTTCTTTACCCCTTCTTATGTATTTCAGATTATTGTTGTTAAGCTTTATAGATTAATAGTTTTTTAACTGTAACAATCAATTGATCGTCCACAGTTGCTGTACCTTTACCAAGCATAAAGCCTCGGCGATTTCGTACTACTTCATAATGTAATATAACCGTATTATCAGGGAATGCTTTTCCGTGAAACTGTACACCGTCTAATGATGAAAGAAAACCTAATCCATTAGAGTCACTTGTATCAACAAATGCACGAAGCTGAGCAAGTGCCTCTACAATTAACATGTGGGGCATACTATTTTGCGTTTCAGAAATAAACCATTCGTTATGGGTAATATATTTGTAGCCTTTGACAGATTGTCCCTCTTTTATATCTACAATGTTATCAATCATTAAGAATGGATAGCGGTGGGGGAGCGTACCTTTCATATTTAAACCTCCATTAAAAGGATCTCTCCTACTATGAGGCAGCAGGAGAGTTGATATTAATTTTTAACAAGTGTAATTTCTTTTTTCGAAGAGAAAATTCCGCTATTTTTAATATTTTCAACGGCTTGTTGTAGAACCGCTTGATCTTGGACGAGTGCGATGCGGACAAAGCCTTCACCATGTGGTCCAAAAGCATGACCAGGAGTTACGACAACATTTGCACGGTCCATTAACGCATATGCGAACTGTAAAGAGGTCCAGCCATCTGGTATTTCTGCCCATACAAACATGCTGCCAGCAGGTTTCTCAATATTCCAGCCAAAAGAAGCAAAACCTTCAATTAAAGTATTGCGGCGCTCTTGATAGATAATTCGATTTTTCGCACAAAATTCCGCTCCTTGGCGTAAAGCAACCGCGGCAGCTTTTTGAATGGGTAAAAAAACACCGTAATCCGTATTGGATTTAAATTGAGTAAGAGCTCTCACAATCTCTTCATTTCCAATCATATATCCGATGCGGCTTCCTGCTAAACTATAACTTTTGGATAGGGAATTAATTTCTACACCTACTTCTTTTGCACCAGGAACAGATAAAAAGCTAATTGGTTTTTGATTATCGTAATAAAATTCAGCGTAAGCAAAGTCATGAACAACAATGATATGATGCTTTTTAGAAAATGCGATTACTTCTTGAAAGAAATCTTCGTGCGCCATTGCTGGAACAGGATTTCCTGGGAAGTTTAATATCATCATTTTTGCTTTTTTGGCAATTTCTTCAGGAATCTCTTGTAAATTAGGTAAAAAGTCATTTTCTTTCTTTAACGGCATGAAATATGGAGTGGCACCAGCCATTTGTATTCCTGTCTCATAAGCTGTATATCCAGGGTCAGGAACTAAAATAAAATCTCCAGGATTCGCAAAGACCATAGGTAAGTGTACTAATCCATCTTGAGATCCCATTAATAACAACACTTCGCGATCAGGATCTAATATGACATTGTGACTCGCATGATAGTATTCCGTTACCGCCTGATGAAAGTCTTCAATTCCTGTCAAAGTATAACCGTAGTTTTCTTTTTTGTTTGCTGTATGTACCATAGCCTCTCTTACGAAATCCGCAGGGGGCATATCCGGGTTTCCGATACTTAAATCAATCATTTTCTGACCTGCTGCGATCTTTTCTTTTTTATAAGCTGCTAATTCACTAAATATGGAAGATTGAAATGCTTTCATTCTCGTTGCTAACGTATACGTCATTAAAACCCCTCCTAAAACTGTGTTCTCGTTTTAAAATTTCTACTATTTTATTATTCTGAAAACACGTGAATCTATTTTATCATTTTTTGAGGAGGATGAAAATATTGGTATGAATGACTATATAAAAAAGAAAAAATATTTTACGTATTTGTATATTGTTTTTTCTCTAAATAGAAAGGTTTGAAATATTACTTTTAGAAGCATTCATGGTGGCTTTTTTCACTTTCACTTCGCGACATAATAGAGAAGAAGTGACAATGCCAAATGCAAAGAGATCGAATGATACAAGTGCGATTTTCTATTTTGTGACGCAGCGTCTATATTTTCTGTTTAATAGCACAAATTCCATTTTTTCTATAGCGAAAATACAATTTTATCTAGTACAAAAAGAGTTTTTACTAATTGGAAAATAAATAGGAATAAACATAAACTAAGAATGGAGGTGATGGAGTATGATAGAACAGTTTTTTCAAAAAATATTTAAGCAGTTTTTACAGGAGAAGGAAGAGGAAATAGTAGTGAGATTATGTTTTTGGATTGTGTTTTATTACATGTTTACCCCTAAATTTATAATGAATGCTGGCGGATCTTTAGTTGAAATGAATCAATCACATGAAGAGTATACATATGAGAAAGTAGAAGATTTCTTAAGAGAGTATAACGGGGAAATAAAAGGTGAATTTCGTTTTGGAACTAGAATGTACTACGTTACATTCGAAGAGAAGATTAAAGAAAAATGTTATGAATTGATTTACACCTATTATTTTCCTCGTTTCATTTATCGTCGTTCTTTATTATGTACAGAATTATTAAAAGAGATAGGGGTAAGTAAGGATATAGAATTTGCATCCTACATAACAGTGATTTTGGATCACTTTACAGAAATAAAACAGATTATTCATTTGTATGAAGAAACGGTATTAACGAAATTATTTCAATTTTCATTCCCATTAGTTGTTCAATCCTATTGTGAACCCATGAGCATGTATGTGCAAAAAGAAGAAGATATACTTTTCGTGCATTAAGCAAAGAAAAAGAACCCACCAAAAGGTAAGGTTCTTAACAGAGTAAATGCTACATGACTTCATTTAACCTTGTTTCATTTACAGCTTCAAAGGCATTAGAAGTATTTTGGGTTGCGCTAGTTGTTTCTTGTTCTTTTTCTTTGTGGAATTTTTTTAGAATTTCTAAAATGATCCACATCGGAACACCTTTATCTTTTAACGTGCTCCATAAGTCTAATTCTGTAAACTTATGTTTAGCTTGTTGTGTTGTTTTTTCGGATGATCGAATATCAAATTTAATTCCATCATCTTGCATATTTTCTTTTTCCGAAATAGCGACATGCTGTTTCTCGTTTTGTGCAATATTCAAAGGAGTAATCTTTGTATGTTGCGGCATAGCATTTATATTCCATCCTATTTTCATTTTTGCACCTCCTTTAACAATTATACATTCATATAAATAGATTTTAAATAAAAAATAAAATAAATTCTGTCCTGTTATACATTTGAAAAATAATTTCAATTTGACTGTTGGTGTGACATGGTGGATGTACCACACCCAAAACTAACAGAATGTATGATGAAAGCTTCGAATGAAGTGAAGGAGTATTTCCAAATTCACTTTCACAATCATAAAGTAAAATCATTTCATTGTGAAATGGCGCTTTTTATGTGTCCCTAAAATACTACATTAAAAAGATAAACCTGTTGCGCTCCTTAGTAAGTACGTTATACTTATGAAAGTAAAAAAGAAAGCTAGGAGTAGTTATAACAATGATTCGTGTACGAGTGGAAGGAAATGAACAAGAAATTGTTGAATTTTTGGAGAGAATGCCTGAAATTCCTGGATTTGAAAAAACGCATATAAGAGAACCACGTAAAGGAAATAATCCAAAATACAATACAAGTAAAAGTGTATTAGCATATTTATCTTATAAAAAGAAGGAAGTCACCAATAAATAGGTGACTTTTTTGCTTCTCACGGTTTCACCGCCTTGTCTTTTTTGCATAATAATGGTATTAGAATATGCAGAAGAGGGGTGAGGGCAGTGAATAAGAAAATCATCTTTTTTGGAGACTTTGGTATTGATGATGCAGTATCGTTAATCTATGCAGATAAGACGTGTCGTCTTGATATTATTGGAATTGTTGCTGATTACGGAAATGTTTCAAGGGAAGTTGTGACTGAAAATGTTTATTTTTTAGAGAGATACTATGCTACAAAGATAAAAATTATAAAAGGAGCCAGTAGGCCAATGACGGCAGAAGATCCTCTGTTCTTTCCAGAAATTCATGGCGAACACGGTTTGGGATCAATTATTCCTCCAAAAACAAGAGGGATGAAAAGAGAAAACTTTTATGAGATTATCAAGTTAATCGAACCGTGCCCAGAAGATATTATCATTGTAGCAACAGGGCGTTTAACAGCTCTCGCAACATTATTTCTGTTGTATCCTGAAGTAATGGATTGCGTACATGCGTATTATATTATGGGTGGTGCGTTTTTATGCCCCGGTAATGTTACACCTGTATCAGAAGCAAATTTTTATGGTGATCCCATTGCAACAAATATTGTGATGAAGTACGCGAAAAACGCAAGTATTTATCCATTAAATGTGACGCAGCGGGCCATTATTACTCCTGAAATGGTAAATTTTATTGGCGATAAGGGAACAGGACAAGCAAAGCTCATTAAACCAATGATTGATTTTTACTATGAAAATTATTATAAAAAGCAATACCCTGGAATCGGTGGCAGCCCAATTCATGATTTACTTCCATTTATTGCACTGCGAAAAGATACTATTTTTGAATATCGAAAGTCTGCCGTCTGGATTAGTACAACAAATGATGAGACACGTGGACAAAGTGTAGCAGACTTTAGAAAGACAGCTGAGCAAACAAGATTTGATAATCGGCCAGTTCAGAGGATTGCGATGAATTTTCGTTATCAAGCATTTAAAAGAGAATTTATGAGTACAATGTTAAAACCAGATTGTTCTTGACTAGTGTTACTCCCAAATACTATATGGTCGTTTTATTTTCATCGTTCGTATATAATGAACTTCTTTAGCATGTACATTCTATAATCTTTATGTAGCTAAATCGATTGCTTTAAATTATTTTGAGCTCTGCATCTAATAAGGATATAACAAAATAAAGGGACCGTTTACGATACGGCTGAAAAAAAGAAGCTCTCCTTGCACGAGTAGAAAGGGCTTTGCTTTAAAAAGAGGGAAAAATTTTTAATCCCCCCTTATTTCTCAAATATGTAAGTAATTGCAATTTAGTTCTAAAACATGCCGCATTATTTCTTTATAGCTTACTGCTTCCGTCTCATTTATATTCAGTATCCGCTTTGCTAAATCTTCTTTAAAGTAAAAACAAAAGTGCGCTTTTGTATTTGTAAGAATCTTTTCTATGTCATTATGAAATGATTACACGTGATGGAAGGATACAGTCATCGTATTGATTTGTTGTATAGCAGTATAACTTAAGAAAAAAGTAGCATAACTAATAGTAAGCAATGATTAGTGTTACTTTTATTGTATAAAAGAAGGAGGAAATGATATGGCATTTATATGGTCTTTAATTGTCGGCGGTATTTTAGGATGGCTTGCAAGTTTGATTACAGGAAGAGATGTACCTGGCGGAGTCATTGGCAATATCGTTGCAGGTATTATCGGTTCGTGGGTTGGAACGGCGATTCTTGGTAGATTTGGTCCTGTTATCGGAGGATTTGCGATTATTCCAGCCTTAATTGGAGCGATTATTTTAATTTTCATCGTCAGCTTTTTACTAAGGGCAATGAAAAAATAAAAAATAAAAAATTAGGGCTGTTTACAGATTGTAAGCAGTCCTTTTTGTATTCTTGTCTTTAATCTGTTATGCTACTGTTATATCATCAGGAGGTGTTAGCATTGAAATCATTTACAGTAAACTTTCATCAGGAAGACAATGCAAAAGCAACAACAGTACATAAGTTAAATGAAGAAGACTTTAATAAAGCAACCGAAAATGGAACACGTCATTTATTTGATTTAGATACAAACGTTGGTTTTTTTGTATTCTTTGATGCCGAAGATGCAGAAGGAAACGAGCATTACTTAATGCTGCAATATGAAGGAGATCATGAAGAGCCAAGTGCTTGCTTTGAATTTGATTTGAAATTATTCTATCAATTTTTAGCACTATACTTAAATGACCTTGAATTCCAAGGAGAAATAGAGGAAGAAGAGGAAGAATATGGCCCAATCCATCATTTAGCACATTTACTGTACCATATTGTTGAAGACGGTAAAGATATTGAAGCATAAATACATATCGGACTGCCCTTTTTGGGGCAGTTTTTTAGTTTTCCTATAGATTAGGAACGGTTAGGAAGTTTCACTATATAGGAAGGGATAGTCTCACGAAATAGAGAAGGTGTATAAAGGATATTTCGTGTAAATGATGGGGAGACGATAAACAGTGATAGTGAATCATACAATTTCGACCTTTCTAAATCTATATAAAACGGGTGAAATCACGGTGGATGATTTAAAACGATACTATGATGCACATGAGGCAGTGTTTGAAGAATACTTTATGTATCATTGTCCGAAAACGGTAGAGAGACTTACAAAAGCAATTAAGAGATATCCAGAGAAGCTAAAAGATATTGAAACGGTTTCTAACATATTACCGGACGCAATTCAAGATGTTATAAATTGCTATAGATTGCGTTTTAATTTTGAACTGCATTTGAATTTTCATTTGTTTGTGGGTGGCTTTGGTTCCAATGCATTTGTTAGTAGAGAAATTATCGGTCAAGTGTTTTTGGCAGCTGAAAAACTGTTGCCTAAGTTAGAGCACCTTCGTGTGATTGTAGCTCATGAAATTGGGCATATATATCATAATGTTTTTATTAGACCGCAGTGGCATGGATTGGCATGATGTGAGTTGGACAGATGGAGCAGTTAGTTTGTATCGTGAAGGAGTTGCAACATATCTATCAAAAAAGTCGTACATGGATTAAAGGAATCTGTTTATTATGCATATGATAATGAGGGTGAAGCATGGCTAGAGTGCTATAAGAATAAGGAAGTACAAATAAAACAGATGTTTTTCGAGGATTATATGGCTGGATGGAATGATGTGAAAGAAAAAGAATGGTTTCGCTTATCGGGAGGACGTTACTTCGGCTATAATCGACTCGGTTATTTTTTAGGAACATCTTACATGGAAGATTTAGTAGCACACTTAGATGAAGAGAAAGCGCTCAATTTTTGGTGCTCACAAGATTTAAAAAGTAGTGTAATGAATTGGCTACAAGGATTAATGTAACGAAAGAGGAGGAGATATATGAAAAAGCTTCTTATACTCATGATCAGCCTCATATTTGTATGTATAATAACTGCTTGTAAGAGTGCGGATGAACAGAAACCACCAACAGAAACATCTGAACAAAATACAAGTAATCAAGCGAATGAAAAGAAAGATGAAACTACAAAGCAATCAAGCGAATCGGAAAAGAAAGAAGCGGATACGAAACAAGATACGTCAAGCACATCAACGAATTTTAAAACAGTGAGCCAAATTAAAAATATATTAGAACAGGCAAAGCAAGGAAAAGTACCGAATGTATCAGTCGCGGCGCACACGGGAGATATTGAAGAAGTAGAAAAAGAATGGGGTAAAGCGGACAAAACTGAGCCAGCCGGTAAAGGAATGTATGCAACATATATGAAGAAGAATGTCGTCTTTGGTTTTAATAAAGGATCTCAAATTTTTGATGTTCGCTCCAATCATCCAAACCTTCGTTCAATCACATTACAAGATATTGAGAATGCTTTAGGAAAACCGACGACAGTTAAGACAAATGGAGATGACAAAATATATATTTATAAAGTGAACAAACAATTTGAATTAAAATTTGTGATTCCTAATTCTACTGGAAAAGTAGATCATATCTCTGTATTTTCCCCGGAGGATAGTATGAATAATATGGCGGGATAAATGAAGAAAAAAAGCTGTTTTTTTATAAAGGCAGCTTTTTTCTTTGCGTTCTAATCAGTAAACAAAATATGTTTGAATCATTCCGTCAATGAGTAAGAAACACGCAGACAGATAGAAGAGTATACTGCTGTTAAAAGAATGGAATATGACGGCGCCAACTGCAAGGATGCATTCTAGAAATATCCCAGTGGATTCTGTTGGTGGAGAACACATTGTTATGTAACATTCATATCATTCCGTATATACACATGAAAAGTATAACATATAATAACAATATCAAAAGCCCCTTTCTAGATGAGAAAGGAGCTTTTGCATATGTACTTTACAAATTACTCTTCAATAATTTCGTATTCTTCGTCTGACAGCAGTAGAATTTGTGTTTTTTTGCTTTTGTTTTGTATTTCAATTACATCATATGTACCTAGGTCTCTTAATTTATTTTGAGAAGCATTTACCATTACTTCCATAGAGTCAATTAAGATATCCTCTTCCATATATGATTCAGGTAAAGCCATATCTTCCGTGTTTAATACACATGTGTATAGAGTGTGTAAATGTTCAGTAGTTGGATTTTGTTCTTGAACATCAATAATGTCTTTCACTGTTTCCATATGTTCTTCTTTTGGTTGGTATACTTTAATTTTAGCCATTGTTTCAATCTCCTTTATAACATAGTCGTAGAGGCTATAGCTTATTATAACGTTTTTTAGTGAAAACATGAAATTGTTTCCTTCTATTTGTTTAAAATTTTTTCTTAATGGATTCTTTCAAGGAGATTTTAAAATTGCGGAATATGCTCATTAGAATGTTGTTGAATAACTTGAAAAATGGGTGGCGTTTTTTAAATGGGCCATTATCATACGAAATCTGTCTTTCTTGTATAATAAAAGAAAATGATGACTTCGGATTATAACTTAAATAATAATACATGTTTATCATATTTTTGTAGGCACCATTTATATTTCGCAATAATGGTCGGATGCACATCTTCTTTTTCAATATCGATGTCTTGAAATCCATATTTTTTATAGAACGAACCAAGTTCTTCAAACGGAATACAATATACGTGTGGTACTTCTGATTCTTTAGCCGTTCGAACTAAAAAAGAAACTAATTTTCCAGCTAGTTGATGGCCTCGATAGGTAGGGAGTATGTAAATACCGCCCATTTCAATTGTGCGCTCATCAATATGAACTAAACGTCCTAGTCCAGCTTGCTTTCCATTGTATGTGATGATCGCAACTTGATCTTGTGTTAGATTACTAGGAACAAATCCAACTGACTTATATTGATGATTAATCCAGTCTAAGTCTTCTTTTCGTGCAAGTCGAATCTCCATCTTATTTCCTCCTCATAAAATATGAATATGTTCTATTATACAAAGAATAATAAAAATAATGGAAAGAATATTTAAAAAGTGAATTTGTAGACATTGCGAGCATATAATATACAATAGTTTCTCTTCCTTCAATCTTGTTTTACGTATATAATATGTAAAGGTAAACGTCCTTATTATCGTATACTTAAAAAGAATAGAGGTTTAAAAATGGGTGTAAAAATTATTACGGACAGTGCGGCAGATTTACCAAAAGAGGTGCTGCAAGCTTACGATATACATGTAATTCCGCTTCGTGTCTTTGATGAAGCAGAAACAGAGTATTTAGATGGGGTAACGTTAGAATCAACTCAATTGTTACAAAAAATGAGAGAGGGTGCAGCGTATAAAACATCGCTCCCTTCATTACAAGCATTTCAAGAAACGTTTTCTACATATGCAAAAGAAGGTACGCCTTGTATATATTTAGCTTTTTCATCTGAACTCTCCGGTACATACCAATCTTCGCTCCTTATTAAAGAAGAAGTACAAGAAACGTATCCAGATTTCGACTTAGATATTGTTGATACAAAATGTGCATCTCTTGGGCAAGGGCTTGTTGTCTTAGAAGCTGCTAAAATGGCAAAAGAAGGCGCGTCAAAAGAAGAAATTTTAAAGCGGGTTGCTTTTTTCATAACACATATAGAACATATCTTTACTGTAGGTGATTTACAATATCTTGTTAGAGGTGGCCGCCTCAGCAAAGTAGCTGGATTTATTGGTGGTTTGCTAAATATTAAACCGATTTTAAATGTGGAAGAGGGAAAACTTGTACCACTTGAAAAAATAAGAGGCAAAAAGAAAATGTTAAGCCGCATGGTTGATATTATGGAAGAACGAGGGAAAAACCTTCAAAAGCAAACAATTGCCATTATACATGGTGATGAGCTAGAAACTGCTGAAGTATTAAAAACGCTTATTAAGGAGCGTTTTGGTTGTGAAGTATTTGTTGTAAATACAATTGGCGCAGCAATTGGAGCGCATACAGGGCCAGGTGTTTTAGCGTTATTCTTCTTAAATGAAGTGGAGTAAAGGATTGATCTTTTGATCAATCCTTTTTGTTTTCGTCTACAATAATCGGTCGATATGGAATGGGTGAGGATAAGATCATGGAAGTCTTTACCGTACCGAAAGGAATCACAATATCAATCAATGCTTCTAATTCTTTCATAGAGCAAACGGCGACTTTTAAATAATAACAACTTTCACCAGTTACGCGGTGGCATTCGAGAATTTGGTGTTCCTCATAAATAATTTTTTCGAAATGTTTACAAGGGATTTTTAAACTTTCAATTCTTAAAAAAGCTTGAATAGGCTTTCCAACTGCTTCTGGAGAAATTCGTGCTGTATATTTTTCGATGATTCCTGCATCATGCAAACGTTTCAGCCTTTCTGTAATACTTGGTCGACTAAGATGTAAATGTTCAGTCATCTCAGTAACAGTCATTCTAGCATCTTCTTGTAAAAGTAAAATAATTTTCTTATCAATTTCATCCATTACATACAGCCCCCTTTTTATAAAATTGAAAGTAAGTGACTTAAATAACTACATAGTGTAAAATAAATAATTAAATCGCTTTCGTTTTGAATATATAATAGATTGGAAATTTTCTATAATTTAAATATAAATGGAGGTGGCGATAATGTCTAATTATTTCAAAAAATAGTTTTTATAATTACAAAAATTTTTATTTTTATTGGAATTCATCACGTATAGAAAATGATTAGTTGTACTTTTGAAATATTAAATTAGGATAGAAGATGGTATCACAGTTAAAAAAATGCGAATGATTGCGGTTTTATAAAAAGAATATTTAGATGTATTGTAATATTTATATTTCTTGTATAATTGTTTAGAGGATAATAAGGTGCAATTATTTGTAAAAGTAAACTGTAATAGTGGCAAACATAATACTCAATTCGTATCGGAGAATGATTAATGCTTCATCACAAACTGTAAAATAATGGAACGAGAAAGGTTGAATGGCTATATCGACTTATTATACAGCCGAAAAGAGCTTGTATGACGGAGATTTTTTATGATTGGTGATGTAGAGAGTGTGTGAGCAATATATAAAGAGGGATACTGTTTTCTTGTTATGAGATGTATTGCTAATAACGCAGATGATGAAGCGACAATGTCATATGAAAACTTTTCGAAAATGGCAGCGAATGATTCTTCTGAAATTTTGGTGGAAATGCTTAAAATGAGGCCATATAATCCGGACCAATAAAAATGAAAGAGATTTCTTCCACCTGAAGAAATCTCTTTCATTCAATTGCGTTTCACTTTTAACTGTTTTAATAAAAGCTCCGGATGTCCTTTTACATAATAAAAATGTGGATTGTTTTCGTCATCGTAAATCATAATATAAGGCTTTTCGTTTTTAGGAAGAAGGACAAGTACTTCGTCGATAGTTGCATGAATCCATTGATTTGTGATGATAGCAGGTTTTGTTAAAGGGATTTTGATCATATATCCGCTTCTAGGGACAACATTTATATTTGTAAATGCACCAGTAATGGATTTTGCGTATTGGATCGCATTGTGTTGAATTTCTGCATGTAACGATTGTTTTTGAACGACCATCTCTTTTTGACAGTCAAATACTTCAATTTGCTTATTTGTATTTGCAAGCGCATGTGTGGATAAGAAAAAGAAAAGCAGAGAAAGGATTCCTAGTTTTTTGAACATAAATAACACCTCATACTTACTATGTCCTAAAAGATTATAAATATTTCTTTCTGTACGGAATAGAAAGGGAAGTCAAAAAGCCATTTCATTTTCATTCAGCTATTTTATTAAAAGGAAACATTCTTTTAAATGAAAATAATCTAATTCAGATAATAAAAAAACGAAAAAATAAATTTAAGAAACGAAGTATATCAAAATGAAATAGGATTAGAAATTATAAAAATAGAATACAAATGAATCAAATATTTCATAAGTCATGGAAGAAAAAGAGGATAGGAGGAAGGAAATGAGTAAGAACGTTGCGTTATTACTAATAGATGTACAGAATATTATGTTTTCTTATGAAGGTGGTTCTTTATGGAAGGAGCAAGAAGTGCTTAAAAATATTTCTTCTTTGCTTACGAAAGCACGTCAATCTAATATACCTGTTATTTATATACAACATACAGATTCGAGTCCAGATAGCCTGTTAAATGAAGGAAAACAAACATGGGAAATTCATCGTGATGTTAAGCCTCTCCCAACAGATATTGTTGTTCGTAAATCTTCTTTAGATGCTTTCTATAAAACAACATTACAAGACAAATTACAAGGATTAGAAATTAAAAAATTGATTATCGCAGGTATGCAAACTCAGTTTTGTGTAGATACAACATGTAGAAGTGCTTATAGTTTAGGATATAAAGAGAACGTTTTAGTAAAAGATGCTCATAGTACATTTGACACACCAGTGCTTTCAGCTTCTCAGATTGTAAATCATCATAATAATACGCTGGACGGTAGATTTGTCGCACTACAAGGAACGAGTGAAATCATCTTTTGAAATAGAGTAAAATTTTAAATTAAAAAGGAAAACAGCCTATTTAGAAGGTGCTGAAAAAGGGATTACTTTGAAACAGCCTGCATTTTTATCGGAATGCTGAGGATAGAAAGAAGTCTATCATCTATATACAGTAGGTGATGGACTCCTTTTTCTTATGAAGTGGATGTTTTCAGTGGTCTTACAGGCTGTTTTTGTTTTTATCCTGCTTAGGGCTTTTAATTAGTAGGAGAGGAAGGGAAATCCACTGATTAAAGTTCTATTTTACTTCCAGTAGTGGCAGGGAAGTAAGCCTGAATTATAAAAAACAAGCACACCTTTACGGTACGCATCACAAATAGCCGTGTATCATTCATTTTTTTATGGGATATACGGCTATTTTATTTTCCGCATGAAGTTTGGATGTTTTGGACCACGGCATGTATTAATTTAATATCTCTGGGTTGCGATGGATGTCGAAGTTCGGTAGATCCGTCAGTAACTTCACGAGGGACTGATAGAAATTCAAATTTCTGAGATTGATAAGTATGTCCTAGTAGATATCTTTTCAGAATACGAATGAACGAAATATGACTTCTGATTTTAAAGAAGTTTGTAACATATTTTGGATATTATAATATAAATCAATAATTAATATCTTTTTTAGGGTGTATATATTTAAGTTTGAATATGAGGATTTTATAACGTTAAAAATAAATTCATTTTTCTATTGATTATCATTATCGATGTAACTATAATAGTTACATGTAAATGAATATGAATTTTTATATTAACTTGCAACTAACAACAAGAATGGAGATGTAGGGTATGAAAAAAATGATTATAGCTGGTGCCCTAGGATTCGCAGCATTGGCAGGTACAAATTTACCAGGATTAGAAGTAACAAAAGTGAGTGCCGCAGTTCAAGAAGTTTATTCTACAATTGAAGGGAAAGTAATTGAAGTAAGTAATGATTCTTTTGTTGTAGAGACTAAACAAGGTAATCAATCTGTAACGGTACATTATGATTTTCAGTCAGATGTAAATGTTGGTGAATATGTAAGAGTCATGAGCGATGGACCAATGTTACAAAATGCATTTCACATTTTTGTTACAGCAGCTTCTATTGAGCATATTACATTAGCACCGGGTGTTTATAAAGATTTTGTAGTCGGACATGTGACTAAAGTATACCCTCTAGATTCTGATGGAAATGCAGGTGTAGATGTTGAATTTCCGACAGAAGAAGGGGAAACGGATCTTGTTTTCGTTTCATTAACTGAAGGGCAATCCTTCCAAGTGCATGATCTTGTTCAAGTTGAAAAAGGATGGTTTAAAACATATCCAGCATCTACCTATGATGGGATTGAAAAAGTAAAGTCCAAGATCGATTATGCAAACAAACAAGCAGATATAAATCCGTGGGTATGGTCTTAATTTAAATTCGTTTTCAAAGTAGGCAATATAAGTCTATTTCTTTATCAAGAATTTAATTGTTTGAACGTTAATTTCGATCCGGAAATAAATAAATTCCTTCTTGTTTATAATTTCATCCAAAAAGATAAATGATTAGGGAAATATTTATATCACTGATTAATCTTTTATTAGGTCGATTAAAGGTGTGATTATACATATTTCATATACTGACTGAGATAAAAGAAAGAATATCACATGCCAAAATACTTACATTGTGTAAGTTGAAGGATAGAAAATATGAAAAATGGAAGAGAGTTTTGTTAAAGATTCTCTATACTAGGAGGTACTAAATGGTTACAACAGATACAATTCAAATGTTAGAAGATAAAATTCAATTCATACATCGAGATGGAAAAGCGATTTATCTAGTCGGTCCAATTCAATTACCCATCAACTTATATGGAGAAACTAAAATTTTTCAATGGTATTCTTGGTTACAATGTAATGAAGAGACGAATGGCGTAGAAGGGATTATGGAGAAACTTCCATCTATTCATTTAGCCGATATGCAACAATCTAGCGTACTCGTGTATGGTGATTTTGCGGATGCTGAAGAGGCACTGATTCGTATGCATAGTATTTGTCACACAGGTGATATCTTTGGCAGTAAACGTTGTGATTGTGGATTCCAATTAAAACAGTCTTTAAAGATGATTACAGAACATGGTGCGGGTGCTCTATTTTATTTAGCCAATCATGAAGGAAGAGGGATTGGTTTATTTAGTAAAGCGATGACTTATATCCTGCAAGAAAATGGGCTAGATACAGTAGAAGCTAATTTAAGTTTAGGTTTTGCAGATGACGTTCGAAATTACGATGACACAATTGAGGTCTTAAAAACACTACGCTCAAAACCTGTAAAGCTTATTACAAATAATCCAAGAAAATTAGAGGCGTTACAAAAAGCTGGATTAAATGTTACGAGTCGTGAACCGTTATGGGGGGATGTCTCAGAATTTAATGAGAAATATTTGCAAACGAAGATTCAGCGTTCTGGCCATTTTGAAGGGGGACACTTACATGGGTAAGCATGAATTTTATATGAAGTTGGCACTTGAAAATGCTAAGGCAATGAAGGGACAAACTACTCCAAATCCACTGGTTGGATCTGTAATTGTAAATGAGAATCGAATTGTAGGAATTGGAGCACATATGAAGGCTGGAGAACCTCATGCTGAAATACATGCGATACGTATGGCTGGAGAAGAGGCTCGTGGTGGTACCATCTATGTAACTTTAGAGCCTTGTTCTCATCATGGAAGAACAGGTCCCTGTGCAGAAGCAATTGTACGAGCAGGAATCAAGAGAGTAGTGGTTGCAACACTTGATCCTAATCCACTTGTCTCTGGACGTGGAATTAAGATTCTGCAAGATGCTGGTATTGAGGTACTTGTAGGAGTTTGTGAAGAAGAATCACAAAAAATGAACGAAGTATTTAACAAATATATTATGACAAAGCGCCCTTTTGTTACGATTAAGTCTGCAGTCACATTAGATGGGAAAATTGCTACTTCTACATCGGATAGTAAGTGGATCACATCTGAAGAGGCCAGACGGGAAGTACATCAAATACGGAATGAAAATGCGGCTATTTTAGTAGGAGCGAACACGATACAAAAAGATAATCCGTCATTGACAACACGCATTCCAAATGGACGCAATCCAATTCGAGTAATATTGGATTCTACATTACGTATTCCCATGGAATCTAAAGTTATTACGGATGGTGAAGCCTCTACGTGGATTTTTACAACAAATAATCACGACGTAGCCAAAAAGCAAGCATTAGAAAATGCGGGGGTAAAAGTGTTTGTTACTCGTGGGGAAAAGCATATAAACTTACATGAAATGCTAGATAGTTTAGGACAAAAAGGGGTTTCATCTCTACTAATTGAAGGCGGTGGAGAGGTGAATGCTTCGTTTTTTGAAAATAAATTAATTGATAAACTTATCTTATATTTTGCCCCTAAGGTGATCGGAGGTAGAATGGCACCTAGCTTTGTAGAGGGTACTGGCGTTACTAAAATGCAAGAGGCACTTGAATTTAAAGATATAACATTCACTCAGGTTGGAAAAGACTATAAATTTATTGGTTATCCAGTATATCGTATAGATAGTGAATAACGAGAAGTTGAAATATATGAAGCGTGGAAAAGAGTGATGAAGGATGAAATTTGGATTTGATATTGATGATACGCTGATTGATTTAAGACAGCACGCTTTTCATTTATACAATAAAAAATTAAACAAAGAAGTAGGATTGGATGTATTTCATTCTTTAAAAACAATTGAAATACATGAAGCGTTTGACATGAATTCGGAGGAAGGTGGTCAAATGTGGAACAGTCTACTTAATGAGATTTATTATACTTCCTGTTCACCGTTTCCGTATGCAGTAGAGACGTTACAAGAATTAGAAAGACAGGGGCATGAAGTATATTATATAACTGCGCGGCCTAAAGAGCATGGAGAGCGAACAAAAAAATGGCTAATGGACAGTGGGTTTCCGGTACATGAAGATCGCTTTTATTATGGAATGAAAGACGAAGAAAAAGTACAAATCATACAAGAAATAGGATTAGACTATTTCTTTGACGATAAGCCGGCTGTTTTAGAAACTTTAATAGGAAAACCGATTAAAGTATATGCAAAAAGTGCTTCTTACAATCAACATTTAAATATCCCGCGTATTACAAGTTGGATAGAGTTAGAGGATATCATAAAAAAAGATACATATGTATCTAATTAAAGAACAATAAATTCTAATTGAGTCAAGAGTGTATTAAGCCTTACGTTTCTTAAGGGAAAGATATATGTAACATATCTTTCCTTTTTTGAAATGATTCTAGAGAGGCATGGCTTATAGTTTGTAGAGTAATGTGCTATGAGTACTGTTAATAGGGAGCGAATAGAAATATGAAAAACAGAAAAAATATTTTAAAATCAGCCTTATACGCGAGTATATTCTTTATGTCAATGATGGGCTCTCCTAGTGTTACGGCATTTGCAGATATTTCGGACGAGAAACTTGAAAATTGGCCAAAATGGATGCAAGCAATACCAGATGATACACCACTAGCCCAAATATCCATTCCAGGAACACATGATAGTGGAACATTTAGATTGCAAGATCCAGTCAAACAAGTATGGGGAATGACACAAGAACATGATTTTCGTTATCAAATGAATCACGGGGCAAGAATTTTTGATATTAGGGGACGTTTAACAGATGATAATACAATTGTTCTTCATCATGGACCAATATATTTGTATGTAACACTCCAGCAGTTTATTAATGAAGCAAAAAACTTTTTAGAAGAGAATCCAAGCGAAACAATTATTATGTCCTTAAAAAAGGAGTATGATGATATGGACGGCGCTGAGGATACATTTGTTAATACATTCGAAACAAAATATTTTGATGATCCTATTTTTTTGAAAACAGAAGGGAATATCAAACTTGGAGATGCACGTGGGAAACTAGTATTAGTGAGAAGGTATGTTGGTAGTAAGATGACTGGAGGGTATCAGAATTTTTATTGGCCTGATAACAAACAATTTAACTCCGCTATCACTTATAATCTAAATGTAACGGTGCAAGATAAATATAATGTTGGGTATGACGAAAAAATAGAATCTATTAAAAGCATGATCGACCAAGCTAACGAAAATTCTCAGAATATAAATCGTATTTATATGAACTTTATTAGTTTGTCTTCTGGTGGTACAGCATGGAGTAGTCCATATTATTACGCCTCTTATCTAAATCCAGAAGTTGCACAGTATATAAAGCAAAAAGATCCCAAAAGAGTAGGATGGATTATTCAAGATTATCTTGGAGATAAATGGTCACCAGCGCTTTACCAAGAAATCATAAAAACGAACAAGTCACTTTAAAACGAATGAATTCAGTAGAATTTTGATTAAGAATTTCTACCTTAACTTTAGTTTACTTTCTATAAATGAAGAAATCAAAAGGCTCCGTAGATGAAGCGGAGCCTTTTGGTTAGGAAATATTATATATGTTATTAAAAATACTGATAGATTTGATTATCATGTTGAAGCATTAAGAATTTTGTACAATATTAGTTAGTGTTATCATGAAAAGAAAAACTATTTTGATATAAATGCATTTTTGTTATATAATATTTTCATAATAATTGATAGAAAATATTCGTTTTTATATTAAGGAGAAATATAAGTTTTTATGAAAAATATAGATTTTATACTTGAAAGTGATGAAATGTTAAAGCCCTCTGAACGGCTCATATTGTTATTATTAGAAAAACATAGGATGCTGTATACAAATGATCTATTGGCGTTATCTAATTTATCGTATAAAACATTAACAGATTCCTTAACAGCGCTTGTTGCGAAGTCGTATGTATTGAAAGAGACAGGAAAAGGAAGAAGACAAAATTGTTATAGATTAATTTAAAAAAGATGATTCATCTTATTTTTGATTGTAAACAAAAATAAGATTTTTCTTTTCATTTGCAATTTTTGTTTTTTGAATTTAGATACATAAAAACAAAAATGAATTCGAATAATTATGTTATGTAAACTAAAAAGAAGTTTTTCATTCTCTATCGAAATATAACGAAATGTATTAAAGTATGTTGATACAGAAATATGATCACAGCAAAAAATCATGGCGATTTTGCCGCTGTTCGTTTTTTGCAAGTTTTTCATATGTTATTTCGTCTTTTATGTAGAAGAGTAGACTAGATTGCATAAGGCACAATTTGACAAGTAAAGGACGAAGTAGCGTAAACTACAATTTTACAGCACAAAAAATAAAATATTCAGCTGAAATATAGAGATGTCGTCGAAAGCTATCTGGAATTGATTGATTTATGAGATTTTTTTATAGAGGAGCTTGTTTTATACGAGGAGAATTTAGGATAATACAAGCTCATATGGAAGGCAGTAAAATAAAATGGGTTAGGAGGATTTCAATGATGAGGAAACTCAAAAAGGTAAATGTTCCTAATACAGTGCAACATCAATCGCAGCCTAACGAATATCGAGTTATCAATAAGAAAAAAATAAGGCGTTTTCTTCTCGCGCTTCTATTTATTATCTCCTCAACACTTTATGTACAATATATACTTACGAAGCAGCAGGAAATGATTCAACAGAAGCGTGTTACAGTTGAAAAGCAACAAAAACAACTCGTATCTTTGAAGAAGGATTCCGAGTATTTAGAGACGAAGGTTGAGAATTTAACAGATAATGAAGAAGAAATTTTGCAATTTGCAAGAAAAGAGTACCATTTTTCGAAGCCGGATGAAACAATTTTGATATTACCTGAATAATTATAATTGTACATAAAAAATAGTTAGCGAGAGCTGACTGTTTTTTTGTTACTGTTGATGTACTGTAAGTTGTTACATATATAAGGAAGGTTGAAGTTTCACACTTTACTTGTATATAGAGTAGTATGAAGTGCGTCTATAAATTATATTTTTCCTGAAGGTGGTCAGTTTGAATAGATCTTAAGATAAAATATTGTAAAAATTCTGTTAATTATATATAATTTTAATAAGCACACTCTTTTTTAACGTATTTCCGAAAGAATCCTTCTATCTTCAACGAATGTGGGGACGTAGCCCAATGGGAAGGTGGGAGATGAATTTTGATTGATGTTAGCCAAAGTCTTGGATTTAATTCGTATTAGATATATGTTTATTAGCATGAAAATAAAACTCTTGAAGCAAGAAGGGGAGTTCGGTCAACTAATTGATGGATTCACAGTTCATACGCTTGTTAAGAAAACTGCTATCCTTGTATAAGAAAGGATGATACATGTGTACGCTTCTAATACGATTTACGTCGTAGGGGATGCAAAAGCGCCTCAAAATAATCCAATTACTGAAAAGTTTAAAAGTTATTTTGTAGCATTCGTGCTTGAAAGGGATACAGGAGAAATTATAGATGCAGATTGCTCTGCAACCATTGCCTTAACTTCTCAGTTTATAAAGCATATATTTTTACATAAAAATATAAACGATTCGCATCTAGCTGATGAAATTAAAGGTCGTTATTTTGTGGCTCATCGCAAAAGGCGCTACTTGTAGCGTTAAAGGACGCACAGAAAAAATATGATCAGATTGCTGCTTTGTCTACTTCTTCATAGACAAAATCCAGCCGTAAGATGGCTTTCTTATGACTGGATTTTTTTATTGGACAAAAAGGAAAGGGTGGGAAAAGTGAACATTACAGATGTAAGGATAAAGCGCCGATTGATTAAACTTCATACTCCGTTTAAAACAGCGCTGCGCACTGTAACAGAAATTGAAAGTATCGATGTTTTTCTCCATATAGACAACGGAATGGTAGGAAGAGGAGCCGCTGCTCCAACTCCGGTTATTACAGGTGATTTTGCAAGTGGAATGGAAGAGGCGATTTTAGGACCGATTCGCTCTAGCTTAATAGGAAAAGAGATTGAGCAACTTCATTCCTTATTATCATATGTTCAAAAGAGTTGTATTGGAAATACGAGTGCGAAGGCAGCGGTAGATATTGCTTTATATGATGCGTATTGTCAATTTCATAACGTTCCGCTTTATGCCTTATTTGGTGGGAAGAAAGAAATTTATACAGATATTACGGTAAGTGTTGATGATCCTATATCGATGGCAAAAGAAGCGAAAAAACATGTGGAAAAAGGATTTCAAACGTTAAAGATTAAAGTGGGTCAATCTGCTCGGTTAGATTTAGAACGAATGGAGGCCATTAAAAATAGTGTACCAAAGGATATTGTGCTCCGATTGGATGCCAATCAAGGCTGGGAACCGAAAGAGGCTGTTTCCATTATTAAAGAAATGGAAAAGAGAAATTTAAATATTGAATTTATCGAACAGCCTGTTCACGCGAAAGATTGGGAAGGACTGAAATATGTAAAGAATCATGTATATATACCAATTATGGCTGATGAAAGTATTTTTTCAGCGGAAGACGCATTAAAGCTTGTTCATGGACGTTATGTGGATTTAATCAACATTAAATTAATGAAATGCGGCGGAATACGTCAGGCATGGAAAATTGCTGATGTCGCAGAAGCGGCAGGTGTAAAATGTATGATTGGCAGCATGATGGAATCATCGCTTTCTGTAACAGCCGCAGCGCATGTAGCGGCTGCACATCCGAATATTCATTATGTTGATCTTGATGCGCCGTTATGGCTAATGGAAGAGCCAGAAGGAATGAGTTATAGCGGAGCGAAGGTAAACTTACAGTCTTAGGAGAGTTATTGTTTCAAAGAATGATAAACTAGCAAATGATTTTTTAAGGGGGATATGTATGAAAAAACTGGGGACTACAGTATTAACAAGTTTATTTCTCTTTTCGTCTTTCTCAGCAGTAAGTGCGGAAGAAAGAATAGGAAATACAGCTTTCATTGATGTTGCCGCTGCAACGCTGTGGACTGGTCCGAATCTACTTCGTCCCATTGATGAACCGAGCGCAAGCAATCCTGTGGATCTATGGAAATGGACGAAATCTATGACACTTGATGAAAAGCTTTGGTTAACAAATACAAATAAGCTGGAAACACAAGCGTTATTAGGGCAGGAAGTAACCGTTGTTGAAAGGAAAGGAGAATGGGTGAAAGTCATTGTACATGGACAACCGACGCCAAGAAATGAACAAGGGTATCCAGGATGGATGCCAGAAAAACAGCTGACGTATCATCAAGAATTTGCGAATAAAAAGAATCAACCCTTTGTTTTAATCACAAAACCTACAGCTATCTTATATATCAATCCTTCCGACAAAAACAAATCGCTAGAGGTCAGTTATAATACGCGTTTGCCACTTGTAAGCGAAGATACCATTTCATATCGTGTTCTATTGCCAAATGGTCAAAAAGCTTGGTTACGTAAAAAAGATGGCACAGTATACCATTCACAAAATGATATACAGACGCCAACAGGGGATGATTTAATGAATACAGGTAAATTATTTTTAGGATTGCCATATATATGGGCTGGTACAAGTGGATTTGGATTTGATTGCTCTGGATTTACACATACGATTTATCAATCACATGGTATTACCATTCCGCGTGATTCAGGCCCGCAGTCAAAAGCTGGCATGGCGGTAGAAAAAGAACAGTTACAAAAAGGGGATTTAATTTTCTTTGCTCATGATGGTGGAAAAGGAAACGTTCATCATGTAGGAATGTACATTGGGGATGGAAATATGATTCACTCTCCGAAAGCGGGAAGAACAGTTGAGATTATTCCGGTAGACACACTTGGATATATCGAAGAATATGCCGGAGCTCGACGTTATTTACCATAATAAAAAATGATAGGGGGATGGAAATGAATCAGGTCATTCGTATTTCATTCATTAGTGCGTTACTGGCTTCTTCCTTTTTAGTTGGTTGTAGTGCAGAACAATCAACGACGAATCCGAAAGAAGAGAAGAAAGTATTACAATTAACGGAAACAGGGGAAATTCCATCATTGAACTCGGGAAAAGTGACAGATGCGATTTCGTTTAACGTTTTAAATAATGTGATGGAAGGTCTATTTCGATTATCAAAAGATGATGAAGTCATTGCGGGAATGGCTCAAAATCATGAAGTAAGTCAAGATGGTAAAACATATACATTTCATTTGCGTGAAGCGAAATGGTCAAATGGAGACCTTGTCACAGCGCATGATTTTGTTTATGCATGGAAACAATTGATCAATCCAGAAACGGCTTCACAATATGCTTCTATTATGTATGATGTGAAAAATGCAGAAAAAATCAATAAAAAGCAATTAGGATTAGACGAACTAGGGGTAAAGGCAACAGATGATAAAACATTTGTTGTAGAATTAGAGCATCCTGTGCCGTACTTTACAAAGTTACTTTGTTTGCCATCTTTTTATCCAATTCATGAAAAATATGCAAAGGAACAAGGAGAGAAATATGGTTTAGAAGCTGATAAAACCGTATATAATGGCCCGTTCACATTATCGGAGTGGAAACATGAAGCAAGTTTCACTATGAAAAAGAACAATCAATATTGGGATAAAAAAGAGGTAAAGCTAGATGAAGTCAACTATCAAATTGTAAAAGACATTTCAACTGTCGTGAATTTATATGAAACAAATAAAATTGATCGCGCTGTCATTTCAACAGAATTTGTTGATAAATATAAGAATAATAAAGAACTGAAACAACATACGGATCCTATTATGTATTTTTTCCGTTTTAATGAAAACGTACCGATTTTGAAAAATAAACATGCGCGCCTAGCATTAAGTATGGCTTTTGATAAAAAGGATCTTGCTACATCTTTTTTAAATGACGGATCAGAACCTGCTAATTACTATATTCCAAGTGGCTTCTTATTAGATTCAGATAATAAAGATTTTAGAGAAACGACGACAGAATTTAATAAAACGAACGTGAAACAGGCGAAAGAATATTGGGAAAAAGCAAAGCAAGAAACAGGAACAAATGAAGTTACGATAGAGATGTTAAACTACGATTTAGAAAACTTTAAAAAAGTTGGAGAGTACATGAAAGAGCAACTTGAAAAGAATCTTCCAGGTTTGACGATAAACGTAAAGTTACAACCTCATTCTCAAAAACTAGCATTAGAGAAAAAGAAAGAATATGAAATGTCATTATCGCGCTGGTTACCAGATTATCCAGATCCCATGACATATTTAGAGGTTTTTCTTTCTGAAAATGGAGTGAATAATACGGGATATGCAAATCCAAAGTACGATGCATTACTGAAAAAGATAAAACTAGAGTTAGGAAATGATAAACAGGCGCGCTGGAAAGCAATGCAAGATGCGGAAAAAATGTTGCTTGAAGACGCGGTCATTGCACCGGTATTTCAGCACGGATTATCGTATTTACAAAAGCCATACGTTAAGAATTTATACGTACATCAATTTGGACCAGCAACAACTTTAAAATGGACCGATATTAAAAAGAAAAGATTGTGATTTGAAGAGCAGACTTCGTTTTATACGATAGTCTGTTTTTATTTATAGATATACTTTCTCATTGCAGTGATGAAGGAATTAGTATGGTATAATTTACTAATCTATCAGATAAAAGGGGAAATATACTTATGAGGAAGGATATAGAAACAAAGAGGCTATATATGAGACCACCAAGCATAGGAAATCGGGATGAGTTCTATGAAATCGTCAAACAAGAGGAAGTAGGTAAGTGGCTAGCAGTTGCAAGGGGAATGTTACGAGAAGAAGCTGAACAGTATATCAATCAACTCATTTCACATTGGAAGCAGAATGGATTTGGTGTATGGTTTCTATTTCATAAAATAAGCGGAGAATTACTTGGTCATTGCGGATTAAGATGCATAGATGAAACAGAAGAGGTAGAGATCATGTATTTACTTAACCCGAAGTTTTGGGGGAAAGGTTATGCGACTGAAGCAGCTTATGCAACCATTCAATATGCAATTTATGATTTGAAGCTTACTACATTTAAGGCAAGAATTAAAACGGAGAATATGAAGTCAAGAAATTTGTTAGAAAAGATAGGGTTTACGTATACGCATGATAGGGGGAAGAATGAGGATACATTATTACATTTTGAGTATAAATATGTAGATTAGTGATAAATATTTTTCGGCCTAGTATATGTGTATGAAGTTGTGTTCAGAAAAAATAGGACTGGTAATAAGCTGATTTTTGTCAAAATTTTGATAGAAACAGTTTAAAATGGGGGATTCAGTATGAAGTATTCATGCACCCGTATCATGAGCGCTTTGATATAATTATTAAAAATTCCGCTGAAGGATTTTGCATAGAAACAAATACATCTGTAATATGAATGGAAAATAGGAGCAATTCTGCTCCTATTTTTGCATGGTCTTTATAAAGAGCTAGAAGAACGTATCATAAATACAGAGCGAATCATACCAATGATGGCATATTGAGTACACTTGTTGCGTATATATTTGATTCATGTTGAAGATAGACAATGTAGTCATCATGTTATTTTTTAGCTTTGTATTACGATAAAAAAACTATTGGTTGTTATTTTGTCTTTCATCTTGTTCTCGTTGTTCAGAAGGTTCTTCAGTTGGATCTGGTTCTTGTTCATCCTTCACGTTATTGCAACCAAATAATAATCCTGAAGATATAACAGTAGCCATTAAAGCAAATAAATATTTTTTCTTTTTCATGGAATCGTCCCTCCTTTTTAGTGTACTACTATTAATGTTTCCTCAGAGATTTAAGACTATGTAAGTTTTTTATTAAAATGATTTTTTTGAAATATATGTTTGTCACAATGATGAGAGAAGGGCGTTATGATAGAGTGAATGAATTATTTTTGGAAAAGAAGAGTAATGGTTAAAGCTTGATTTGAGAATACAGATGTTTTTTTATTTACATTTGAATAAGTTTTTGCTATACATAGAAGCAGAGGCGTATATCTTACCCCTCTGCTTACGGTTTTACATCTAAGTTTTGTAAAAATAATGTTGCAGAAACGTACCGTTTTGCTAACATTTGTACATATGCAGTATGTACAGAAAGCGTCGCGATAATAATGGCGTTACGAATTGCTTCGCGCTGTTCATTGTTGATTTGGTCAAATTGGCTGGCGATTTGATCCGCTTTCTCTTTTACTATATTTTCAATTGTATGGATTGTGTCAGTTGCGTTTAATTGTAAACAGTTTCCTTGATTCAACTCTTCAAATAAGGAAGAGTACGCAACGTATAAATGAACGGGATTAATTAAATCATCGCTGCGGTCTGCCGGATCATTGACAATGAGTCTAAGCAGTTTCCGAATGGATTCAAAATCAAGTGCTGTTTTTAAATCTTCGACAATGAAAAGTAAAGCAGCTTGCTCAATGGAGTATTTTTTCCCCTTTTGCGGTGATCCAATCATTTCTTTTATATCGCGTTTTACCCAGTTTTGCATTGCGGTTACAGAAAAGCTGGTATTTTCAATTTGATTACCAAGTGCAACGATTTCATTTAAAGAAAAGCCAACATCGGTATCTTCTATTTTTATCAACTTTTCGAAAATAGGTGAAAGTGCAGTTGTGATAAAAGCAGTCACGCTTTGTCCGCTTTCAATATCTTTTTTATGTGATTTTGCCCAAGCTTCTTGTAATATGCTAAGAGGCTTTTTTGTGTTCCATCCTCTTAAAGAAAGGAGGAGTGTTGCCATTTCGTTTCGTGTGAGATGAAATGTTTCCATCTTTTCACCTCCAAAATTATAAAAGTTCTTATGACCTTATAATATGTGTTGTTTTATGTAAAGTCAATTCCATTTTGCTTCATTTTTCCTTTGTTCTCTAAAATATTAATAAGTAAATAACTTGCTTATTTTAATAAAAGTTCATATAATAAGTTCATAAGAACTCTTTATATGAGTTTAAAAATAAATCTATCATTCTTATTTCTAAGAAAGATAGATTTCACATATATCTATAGTAAAAGGAGAATGGATATACTATGTTGAAAAAACTCATTTCAGTAATGACTGCATTCATGGTGATCTTTGGAGCTAGCAGTTTTGTTTTTGTAGATCATGCAGCAGCGAAAAGTTACAAATCTGGTAAAAAGTCATTTACACCAAGTTCTGGACAAAAGTCAAAAGTGAATTTAAACAAAAAAGATTCTAACGTAAATTCACAAAAGACAAATCCAGATACAAAAACGAAAGCTACAAATACAGCGCCAAAAAGTAATAAAGGAAGCTTTATGAAAGGGTTATTACTTGGTGGTTTAGGTGGTCTATTAATGGGAAGCCTATTCTCAAATATGGGAGCATTTGGTTCTATATTGGCGTTCATGGTAAATATGTTAGTAATGGCTGGTATCGTGATGTTGGCGATTCGAGCATTTAAATATTTTAAAGATCAGCGCAAGAAACAAGCGGAGGAAACAGCATGGAGACGTTAAAGATTTCTGAACAGGAGCTGATTAATGCACTTTGTGTATACATTGCTGAAAAAAGACAAGTTGCTCCTGAAGCTGTTTTAGTTGAACTGATGTACGATGATGACTATGGATTCTCCGCTGAAGTAGAAGTAAACGGTCGTCAGCAAATTTTAATCCAAGCGAATTTAATTGAGGCGCTTCGTCTATGGCTAGATCGAGAGTACAATCTCAATCCTTACGCAGCAAGATTACAGCTTGAATTAGATGATGAAGAAGGTATTATCGCGTTGGCGAGTGTTAATCATTCGGATAACTAGAGTAAAAAGCTGTTGAGAGCAATCTCAACAGCTTTTTTAGTATGCACAATTTGCAATCTATTTCTGCTTAAAATATAAGAAGGAGTGTTATTACGTTTTATTCGTATAAAAAGGGATGAGAGATTAAATAAAGATATTTGAGAATATTGGTAACATTTGTTGATGGCGCTGTACATTTTAGTTCAAGAGTATTTAAATTGTTTATTTATATTATAAAGGTTGATCAACTTTTGTTTATTTGAGAAAGTTTCATTTCGGTTCTATGGACAAGTTCCCTTCGTTTATACTTGATGTAGAGAAGATGACTAGGCAACTTAAGCAGAGTTATTTTCGTTTATGGATAGGGAGGGAACAGCGTAATGAAAAAGAAAAAATGGCAAAGTGTGAAGAAAGTTATTCTCAGTTGTGGGGTTGTGCTGACAGGAGCGGTAACATTTGGTTTTGCAGAAAAGGCCTCTGCACATGGGTATGTGGAATCACCTTCCAGTCGTTCGTATTTATGCAGCAAAGGTGTAAATGTAAATTGTGGTCCAATTCAATATGAACCGCAAAGTGTAGAAGGAGTAGGGGGATTTCCGCAATCAGGTCCAGTTGATGGACAAATTGCGGGTGCTGGACATTTCCCGAATTTAGACGTTCAAACCGCTGATCGATGGAAAAAAGTAACGATTCAAGGGGGAAAGAATGAATTCAAGTGGAAATTAACTGCTCCGCATAGTACAAAAGAGTGGAAATATTATATAACGAAAAAAGATTGGGACCCTAATAAGCCATTGTCACGTTCTCAATTAGATTTAATACCATTCTATGTGAAAAATGATGGAGGAGTAAGACCAGGAGCAACAGTAACACACGAAGCAAATGTACCAACTGATCGCAGTGGATATCATCTTATTTTAGCTGTTTGGGAAATTGCAGATACAGGGAATGCCTTTTATCAAGTAATCGATGTAAATCTTGTCAATAATGGCGTTACGTCTATCATGCACAATGCTTCACACGATAATTAAATCAAATAAAGAAAGGTCATTTTTGTATAGAATGACCTTTCTTTACATTCTAAATGGAACGAACGATAAATTTAGGAAAGAGATTGAACGAAAGAATCGAGTATGCTATTAAAATAGTCCGCTTCTTCTAAAAATGGACAATGGCAGCTATTTTCAAAAATAACAAGTTTGGAATTTGGAATATGTTTTTGAAGATGTTCTCCCGCAGCGATTGGAATTAATTTCTCTTCTCTTCCAAAACAAAGTAAAGTAGGCTTTGTAATCGTCTGTAATTCTTTTCGGTAATCAACAACAGATTGATCAAATAAAATGGCACTTGCGATAGATGCAGGAATTTTTGTAACTTCCTCAAGCATCCAGGATAACTCCTCAGTAGAAAGCGTTTCTTTAAACATAAGTGGCAGAAATCCTTTTAAAAACTCTGTTTGATTTATTTGAATCTCTCTCATAAAATGAATCAGTGTTGGAAAATTAAAGGCACCTAAAGGGAAATCAGGCCATTTGAAATCTGATGCAAGCTCATCTACAATGACTAGGCCTTGTATATTTTCTTCTCCAAATTGTTTTATATATTCCCATACGACAAATGCTCCCATTGACCAACCAACTAAAATGACATCCTTTAGTGCTAAAGAGTGAATAAAGTTATGTAAGTCACAAGCATAATTTGCAATTGTATGCCCGGTTTCTATATGCGCTGAGCGTCCGTGACTACGTAAATCAATTGAAATTGCTCGGTATGTATCGCGAAAATAAGGAATTTGTTTATGGAAAAAGCGGCTGCTCATCCAAACCCCATGAATAAAGAGAATAGGTTTTCCATTTCCTTGATCTTCATAGTACAATTCTACATCATTTTTAAGTTTTATAATGGGCATGTTTGGCCCCCTCCTTTCAATTCATCATTTCCTATCACTTTATTACACATTTGATTCTGTTTTTCCTCTTATTCGGAAAAATTGTAGTATTTTTATTTGAAAAGAAGAGAAACTTGATTTTATTTATAAAAAAATCTGCTTAAAATATTGTCATATTTGCTTCTTTAAGATATCCTTTTGATGAAGAGGTGGAAATCATGGAAAAAGTACTAGTTTTCGGGCATAAAAACCCAGATACAGATGCAATTTGTTCTGCAATTGCTTATGCAGAACTAAAAAAAGAATTAGGAATGAATGCTGAGCCTGTACGTTTAGGTGAGATCAGCGGTGAAACTCAATTTGCGTTAGATTATTTTAAAGTAGAAGGACCGCGTTTTGTTGAGACAGTAGCAAACGAAGTGGACAACGTTATTTTAGTTGACCATAACGAACGTCAACAAAGTGCTAACGATATCGAATCTGTTCGTGTGTTAGAAGTTATCGATCATCATCGTATTGCTAACTTTGAAACGAGCGATCCTTTATACTATCGTTGTGAGCCAGTTGGTTGTACAGCTACAATCTTAAACAAAATGTACAAAGAAAATGGCGTTGCAATTCGTAAAGAAGTTGCAGGTTTAATGTTATCTGCAATTATCTCAGATTCTTTACTATTTAAATCACCAACTTGCACAGAACAAGACGTAGCTGCAGCTCGTGAATTAGCTGAAATCGCTGGCGTTGATGCAGAAAGCTACGGCTTAGAAATGTTAAAAGCTGGTGCAGATTTAAGCGGTAAAACAATGGAGCAATTAATTTCTCTTGACGCAAAAGAATTCCAAATGGGTAACGCGAAAGTTGAAATTGCACAAGTAAACGCTGTTGATACGAACGACGTTCTTGTACATCAAGCAGAATTAGAAAAAGTTATTTCTGCAGTAGTAGAAGAAAAAGGATTAGATTTATTCTTATTCGTTGTAACAGATATCTTAACAAACGATTCTGTCGGTCTTGCGATCGGTAAAGCAGCAAACGCTGTTGAAAAAGCATACAACGTAACATTAGAAAACAACACAGCTACTTTAAAAGGTGTTGTATCTCGTAAAAAACAAATCGTTCCTGTATTAACAGAAACATTCCAAGCTCTATAATAGTAGGGATGGATAACAAGAAGGACAAGTAACCTATGGTTTGCTTGTCCTTTTTATATATAACCTTTCTTTGTAAACTGTCGATTGTGACAGTTTTTTTGATGAAGTAAAAGTGTTATGATCGAAATGTGGAAAGAAGTAAAAGGTGAGGTAGCAGTTGATGATGAAACGATTATGTATTATTCCATGTGGGAAAAAGAAAATTTGGGATAAGTACCCAAATCAAGGTCCAACAAAAGCGAAAGATGTTTATATTAGCCCGTTTGGAAAAGCGTGTCAGACATATGCGGCAATGTTTTTTGAAGAGTGGGTAATCTTATCAGCAAAGCATGGATTTTTAAGACCAAATGACATTGTAACAGAAAACTATGATCTCGCTTTTGACTCGAAAAGTGACGAGATTGTTAGTATAGAGCAACTCAAAAAACAGATGGCGGATAAAGGATTGCTAGAGTTTGATGAAATTGTTCTACTAGCGGGAAAGAAACATAAAAAAGTAGTCACAAAACTATATCCAGAAGATAAGATTACATATCCATTAGCAGGATGCAAAGGGATTGGATATATGCTTCAGAGATTGAAGGGGGCCGTTGAAAAGGGAGAAGAGATTTAGTGTTTTCTCTTTTACGGTTTGATTGGTCACAAAACTGGTCATATTTTATTGGACTTGAGTCAATATTTTGAACACAAAAATGGTAAAGCTAAGCTACTTTTTTTAGCTAGATTGTCTATTACTTGAGGAGGTATAAAATGACTAGTATTACACTAGAACCATTAAACAAGTATCATGCTGAGAAGTTATTTTCAGTTTTAAAAGATGAAAAAATATATACCTATATCCCTGAAAATCCTCCTGAAAGTGTAGAAAAATTGTCTGCAAAATTCAAAAGGTTGGCGGAAGGTGCAACAACTCATCTTTCGCAAATCTGGTTAAATTTTGCAATCTATAATAAAAATTTAAAGGAATATATTGGTACAGTTCAAGCGACTATTTATAGTAAAGATTTAAAAGCTTCAATAGCATATATTTTACCCTCTAAGTATTGGGGAAGGGGATATGCACAACAAGCAGTAACAGAGATGATTAATATATTAATTTCTAACTATAAGTTAAAAATGTTTCATGCGTATATTGATACAAGGAACATTAAATCAATTAGATTAGTAGAAAGGTTAGGATTTAAGAAAATTGGTTTTGAAAAGAACGCGGGTTTTTTCAAAGGTTCTAACAGTGACGAATATATATGCTATGAACATAGAAGAATGGAATAAATAAACAGATGGATTTATTACTGTACTTATTTACTGTATTTTGTGCAATCTCATAAATAGAAAGATCTTGTTCTGGTAATACTTTTAATCTTTATTTATCTTCTTTCCGTAATTCATCTATCATCATCCCGGTTTTAGTTTTGATAATGGACCTAATTCAATATCTCTGTCAGTATATTTTTTGCAGTCCTCCAATTACATTCTAACTTCCTAGAGATTTCCGCTATTGTTAAGTCTTCGTTTCATCCAAAAGCTGACTTGCTATATTAGAAGTCAGCTTTTTTCATAAAGCGATATATGTTACATATAGAGTTGACTAAAAAAATTGCTAGTACTCGTAAAGATGAATTATCTGACAATTATTTCTCAATATAAATTAAGGATTGAATAGGAACTTTAGCTGGATTGTTTATGGTAAAATTTAGATAATATTCTTAAAAAAGGAGGTCTCGTATGGGAATAAAGACTATCGCCGACAAAGGATATGATTTATTAGATGAATGGTACCAGAAAATGCTTTCTCAACAATTAGATAAAGCAATGGTTCTAAAAAAAGAAATAGATGATAAATTTAGTAATAGGAAGAAGCATACAGATTCTTTTATTTATTACTCATTATTAAACTTTAGATATCAGATGTTAACCGGCGATTTCGAAAAGGGTCTTGAAGGATTTGACTACATAAAAGATATGCCAGATTGCTTTTTGAAATATTATTATCATTTCTTTCAGTTTATTTATCACACTGAAACTGGAAACTATAATTGTGCAGAATATCATCGGGAACTCGCAGCTAATCTACTAGATATGATGCCAAATGAAGCTGAAACAGCGGAGTACCATTATCGGATTGCTCTATACCATTATTATTTATCACAACCAACATTGGCGATTCATTACGCTACAAAGGCTCTTGAGTATTTTTCAAGTCAAGAAGACTACGAAACAAAAGTTGGAGCATGTAAAAATACTTTAGGCATGGCTTGCGTTACGTTAGAACAATTTGAGATGGCAGAAGAATATTTGATTTCTGCTTTAAATATTCTTGAACGAAATAATGAAGAAAAAGCAGCTTTGACCGTTCGTTATAACTTAGGTTTGTTCTATGCCGATCAAAATCTTTCGGAATTAGCAGTACGGCATCTTACAGATGTATTTAAAAAATTTACTTATCCAAGAGCACCCTATCAAAAAAGAGGAATGTATGTGTTAGCACGTGAACACTTCAAACTAGGAAATCTAGCAGAGGCTCAAATTTATATTCATGAAGGCCTACAGTGTTGTACAGAAGAATACAATCATCATTTTACAATCTTAAAAACGATGATTGAAAATAAATCAATTACAAATCTAGAGAAATGTATTTTAGAAGGGATTTCTTACTTTAAAAAACAAGATTTATGGAAAGATGTACAGATTTATAGCGAACTATTAGCTATTAAATGGTATAATATGGGTGTGAAAGAAAAAGCAAGTGACTATTATTATATGAGTCACGAAGCTAGAAATTTATTAAAAGAAAAGGGGCGTTTAAAATGAAAAAGATTAAAATTGCATTGTTAGGTTTAATGAGTGTTGCAGTAGTATCATTTGGTTTAAATAGTCCTATTACAAAAGATAATGCTTCTTCTGAGTTAAAGTATGAAACAGTGTCATACATGTCAGAACATGGTGGTGGAATCTAATAAATAAATGCATTTACCCTCACAAGTATTTGGAACAATATAAAATCACATAGTATTAGATGATGATAAAAAGCAACTCTAAAAATCTAGAGTTGCTTTTTTATATTATTTTAGAAAATGAACCTTTTGTTGAGAATGAAGAAGGCAAAATGTAATTCCAAACATTACATATGCGATTTCTTTATTTAAACATTCCAAAGCATGAAAGGCACAAGAATGAGATAAAGTGAAACTTTAATCAGTGGGGGTTTTCTTCATCCCCCACTGATTATTAGCCCTCACCAATCGGGCTGTTACAGGCAGTAAGACTCCCACCTATCTTCCTTGCTTCTCTCTGCATCTTGAGGTGGGAGTCTTACTGCCCGTTAATGCGGGATAAAGAATTCATATAAGGAAGATGAATTGCTTGTATATAAAAAGAGAGGGAGAAAAAGTTCCCCGCTTGGCTTACAAAAAAATCGTTTATGACATACTAGAAAATATTATCTATCATGTATGACTTGTTTCATAAGCTGTCTAATCTCTTTAACTGGTGGCTTTTTATCATATAGATCAATGTGTGAAAAATAGTAATTTAAATTTCTAACGAGGCCTTTTCCTACTTTTGCGCTTAGGAAAGGGAATACTTGTCCAGTATAGTCGTCGAGCGATTTACAATAATATTTCTCATCTAAGTAAATACTATATTTACAAGTTAATTCTACGAGCGGATTTCCTTCAGAATCATAAACTTCTTTTGAATCTAAAATATCTATTAGTGCAAATCTATCATTTAAATAAACTCTTTTTTTCTTCTCTAGCTTATTAGAAAGAATAAAAGCGAGACCTATGGCGTTAATCAATCTGTTTCCTCCCAAAAAATATAAAAAGATATTAATAAAATATATGGTTATACGTTAAATGTAAAGGAGAAAATGAAAGTATGAAAAGGCTAATAAGTCATGTTGGAGAGAACAAAGAAAAGGAGGTTCATACGTTTATAGAAATAGATGCAAGAAATCTCAAAAAAGTCAAAGAGACCTACTTCCCGCAGGTAGGTCTCTTTAACTAGATAATGTTGATGAGTCATGACTCATCTGGAGTACTTTTATCATAACAAATTGAAGGAAGGTTTTGTATTGAGAAAAAAATGAACATAAATGGATTAGCACAACCTATATACATAGAAAAACATAAGAGTGACATCAAAAAAGACCCGCAAATCCATCACGGGTCGTAAGAAGGGGTTTTATATCCAACAGATTAATTACATATTAACGATTGCAAAGTGTGAAGTCTATAAGGATGATGTTGAGAAAGTTTTTAATTATGTCCATAACTGTTTGATCTTTTTTAAAAAGAAATGCACAATCTTTTTGTATGAAAATAATGGTTCATATTTATAATGTGACTCATCTTTCCAAGTGTTATCGTACGAGGATTTGCTTCGTTTATTTGAAAGTGGAAACGCAATTACATTGTTTTTTTGTTTCATATATAAACCTCCCTTATAGTAATGCGTATCGTTTTAGGAGAGGAATATTCTAATTTTTATGTTGCACATGTTTCTATGTACTACTTAATTGTGAATGGATTACGCCGTTTTTATATAATGAGAACAATAAAAACTACCAAATAGTACACGTATGAAAATAATGATTAAAAGAAATGGATTTTTTCATTTTTACATGAAAGTTTTGCACTGATATAGAAACATACGGCGAAATAGCGAGAACGACAATGATTGAAAATTGATGATATAATAAGAGCTAGATGAAAGATTAAGAAAAGCAGGTGAATTTTTGTTGTTTACGAAAGCACAAGAACTTTTATCCTCTTATTTTGGCTACTCGTCATTTCGCAGAGGACAAGATGAAACAATTAAAAATGTATTGGATGGGAAAGATACAGTTTGTATTATGCCAACAGGTGGCGGGAAATCGATTTGTTATCAAATTCCTGCATTGGTATTTGAGGGAACGACTTTAGTTATTTCACCTTTGATTTCACTTATGAAAGATCAAGTAGATACACTTGTACAAAATGGGATTTCAGCTACATATATTAATAGTTCTATTTCGATAACAGAAGCAAATCAGCGTATACAGTTAGCGAAGCAAGGGCATTATAAATTGCTTTATGTTGCACCGGAGCGTCTCGATTCGATGGAATTTGTGGATCAATTAATCGATATGAAAATACCGATGATTGCAATTGATGAAGCCCACTGTATTTCACAATGGGGACATGATTTCCGTCCAAGTTATTTACATATACATCGCATATTAGATTACTTGCCAGAAAAGCCAATCGTGCTCGCATTAACCGCAACTGCAACGCCGCAAGTACGAGAAGACATTTGCCGTGCATTAGCCATTGATCCTACTCATACGATCATGACAACGTTTGAGAGAGAAAACTTATCATTCTCTGTTATAAAAGGACAAGATCGCAATGCTTATTTGAAAGAATATATTCGGCAAAACCAAAAAGAATCTGGAATCATTTATGCGGCAACGCGAAAAGTCGTAGATCAGCTATATGAAGAACTAAGTAAGGACGGCGTTTCTGTTGCACGCTATCACGCTGGGATGAGCGACTATGAACGTGATGAACAACAAGAACGTTTTTTGCGAGATGAAGTCAGTGTTATGATCGCAACATCGGCATTTGGTATGGGAATTGATAAATCGAATATAAGATATGTGATTCATTATCAGCTTCCGAAAAATATGGAAAGCTATTATCAAGAAGCAGGTCGTGCTGGTCGTGATGGATTAGATAGTGAATGTATTTTGTTATATTCCTCTCAAGATGTACAAGTGCAACGTTTTTTAATTGATCAATCGACGGGAGAGTCACGTTTCTCAAATGAATTAGAGAAATTGCAGTACATGACCGATTATTGCCATACGGAACAATGTTTACAATCTTTTATTCTAGATTACTTTGGAGAAGTGCCAGAAGGGGATTGTGGGCGCTGTGGAAATTGTACAGATGAGCGTGAAAGTATTGATGTAACTAGAGAAGCGCAAATGGTTTTATCATGTATGATTCGAACGAATCAACGCTTTGGAAAACAAATGATTGCCCAAGTGTTAACGGGATCAAAAAATAAAAAAGTGCTTGAATTTCGTTTTCATACACTTCCAACGTACGGGCTTTTATCAGATCGCAGTGTAAAAGAAGTAAGTGAATTTATTGAGTTTTTAATTTCGGATGAATTAATTGCGGTAGAGCATGGAACGTATCCAACATTAAAAGTAACCGCAAAAGGAAAAGAAGTGTTGCTTGGAAACGAACGCGTACTGCGTAAAGAAAGAGTAGAAACAAGACAAATTGTACAGGACCATCCGCTTTTCGAAGTGCTTCGTGAAATTCGAAAAGAGATTGCAAAAGGCGAAGGTGTACCGCCATTTGTTATTTTTTCTGATCAAACGTTAACAGATATGTGTGCGAAAATGCCGAAAAACGAGACAGAACTCCTGCAAGTAAAAGGAATAGGCGAGCATAAACTGGCGAAGTACGGTTCTCACTTTTTACAAGCAGTGCTTCATTTTATGGAAGAAAATCCGAATTACGAAGAAACATTAAAAACAGAAGTTGTGACTGAGCGAAAAAAATCAGGGAAAGCTTCTAAAAACTCTCATTTAGAAACGTATGAAATGTATGAGCGAGGTATTGAACTCAGTGAGATTGCAAAAGTAAGAGGGTTATCGCGTCAAACTGTAGAAAATCATTTAATTCGTTGTTCGGAAGAAGGGATGAAAGTAGAGTGGCAAAGCTTTGTGCCAACAGAGTATGAATCACTTATCGAATCAGCAGTTCAACATGCAGAGGGCGGTTTAAAGTCAATAAAAGAACAGCTCCCAGATGAAGTGAGTTATTTTATGATTCGGGCTTATTTACAAATAAGAAAATAGAGAAAAATAAAGAGGATTGTTGTCATTTTATAATATTATGAGTATACGCCTTTAAACTAACAGGGCGTTTTATGAGCAAGAATTACAAAAATTATCAAACCTTTGTAAAAAAAGGATGATTCAATTACAAAGAAAAAAAGCGTGTTTTGAAAAAAGTTTAGATGATTGGTATTAAACAAACGGGCAAAATAGTAGAGCAAGGGGATAAAAGTGAGAGGGAATATTTATGACTTATAAGTTTGAGATTATGACTCAGGAACAAGCTGAGGATATTGCACATAATTGGCACTATGATGGAGAATATTCTTTTTATGATATAGAAGCTGATGAAGAAGATTTAGCTGAATTTTTAGACCCAGAAACAAGAAGTAACTCAATGTTTGCCGTTTTGAAAGAAGATGAAATTATTGGTTTCTTCAGTGTTAAAAAAGTAGCTGCTAATATTTATGATATAGGTTTAGGAATGAGACCAGATTTGACTGGCGATGGTAGAGGGTTAGAATTTCTAAATGCAGGTATTGATTTTGTCCAATCAAGATTTATACCAGATAAAATTACATTGTCAGTGGCAACTTTTAATCAAAGAGCGATAAAAGTATATAGAAAAGTTGGGTTTAAAGATATTGATACATTTATGCAAGCTACAAATGGTAGCACATATGAATTTCTAAGAATGGCTTATGAATGCTAATTTAAAGGTTCCTTTGTTCAATTAAAGGGCGCGATTGTTTAATAAGAAGTAAAGGAGCTATACATGTTAGTCATGGATAATATGTATAGCTCCTTATTTTCATGACTTTTTTGAATTAGGTCTTGATAATGTAAAATAAAGTCATTTAAAAATCTTTCTTCCACTAACGGAGTAGATTAGCTCAATAAGGAATCAAAATAAGGACTTGTAGCTGAAGAAATGGAAAAAAGAAAGATTTTAAATGCAAAGTAGACTCTGTTATATAGAGGTAGAGAGATATTATAATTCATTTGTGATAAACTAGGAATAGTTTGATTTTTTTGGAAATGAGTAGAGGATTATAAAGTGTGTGCGTTTTTTGCCAAGTCCTATATGTCTTATTCTATGGAGGAAATATGCTTAAAGATAATTTTAAAATTTGTAATATTCCCGCGGTTTTATGGGGAGATAAGAGTGAAAAAATTTTTATTGCAGTACATGGAAATATGTCAAATAAGGAAGATGCAGTTATTCAAATATTAGCTGAAGAAGCTAATCAAAAAGGTTATCAAGTATTAAGCTTTGATTTACCTGAACATGGAGAAAGAAAAAATGATACTACTCCTTGCAAAGTACAGTTTTGTGTTAGTGAATTATCTATAATTATGAATTATGCAAAAGAACATTGGAAAGAAGTAAGCGTGTTTGCATGTAGTATGGGAGCTTATTTTAGCCTTTTAGCCTATCAAAATGATGTGCTAGAAAAGGCATTATTTTTATCACCAGTAGTTAATATGGAACGAATTATCGAAAATATGATGAAATGGTTTCAGGTAACACCAGAGCTTTTGCAAAAAGAAATGACTATAGCGACACCTATTGGTCAAAAGTTATATTGGGATTATTTATGCTATGTAAAAGAACATCCTATTCATACATGGAATACAGATACATATATTATGTATGGAGCCAAGGATGAACTGTGCGAATTTGAAATTATTAACTATTTTACAAAAAAACATCGTTGTGAATTAGAAGTTATAGAAACAGGTGAACATTATTTTCATACTGAAGAACAGTTAAAGATATTTGAACAGTGGTTACAAAAACATATTTAGTTCAATAAGAATTAAACAACTTTATTAATGATTTTTGAGTGCAAATACCTTAAAAATTTTATTATGATTCTCGGCGTAATAAAAATAAGAATCTTTTGATACTCAGTTAGTTAGGAAAAGAGGCGGAAAGCTATCAAAGGAGGGGTTATACGTATGGCTATAAATCACGAATTCGGCATAATTCATGATATCAATAATCAAAAGACTTACAAGAGTTACAATCCAGATGTATATAACTGTATTTCTGTAAATGATGATATTCTTACAAATTTATTTGAACCTTTATCGATAATGAAGACATATTTTCATACGTTAGATCGCCCTGAATATGGTTTGGCAAATTGGGGGATTACGATTATTCCACCTGAATCACTATCTCAATTTTTAGATATAGTTATATCTTCTAAAGATATGAAGCAATCTATTGAGCTGAACGTATTAGCTAACAAAATTATTCAAGCAAAAGAAGAGAATAAATATATGATTCACTTTGGAATTTAAAAAGGAGAGAACAAAATTGACCACGATCACAAAAGTTATGAAAAGAGGAGATTGGGAAGCAGCACAAATAAGCGGGGAAATTAAGGAGGCATCACTTGCAGAAGAGGGATTTATTCATTGTTCGTTTTTAGAACAATCTTTATCCATTGCAGAAAAACACTTTCGTACTGAAAAGGAATTAGTCTTACCTTTAATAGATTCAACACGTGTTCAAGCGGAAATAAAATATGAAAAATCATCGAATGGTCAAGATTATCCACATGTATATGGAACTATACATATCGATGATGTTATAGATTCTGTTCCTTTTTATCAAGAACATGGTGCATTTACTTTGCCAAACAGCATTTTGTCGAACCAATAAGAAGGGTTTGGAAATAAAGGATCGAATGTTGAAAAGTGTTAAAAAGAAAACGAGAACATGCATTGAAATTTATACAACAAAATAATGCAAGTGAGTATATAAAAAAATAAATTCATTCAATCTAATATGTCCGTTCTGCCAGATGAGGTAACAGATAAGCTTCTATTAAAAGACGATGTTAGAAAAACATAGGGAGACATAACGAGAACGATGTATTTTTATTATCTTCCTATCGATTTTTTATGGGTGGAGGTTAACGTCAGCACTTTTTTGAGAAACGCCGATAACTTAAATGTAATATTGTTATGTAAACTAGAAGGAGAAAGTAAGAAAGGATAAAACAATGAATGATGAACGAAATAGAGTACGATATGCATTATTAACAATAATCGTTATGGTCTTCGGGTTAGGATCGAGAAAATTTGCACATATTTTTCCAGACTTCTTACATTCATATTTAGGGGATGTATTATGGGCACTTATGATTTTTATTGGATTTGGATTCCTTTTTCATAAACTGGAAACGAAAAAAGTGGCCTTAATGAGTTTGTTATTTTGCTATGCAATTGAAATGAGTCAATTATATCATGCAGAATGGATTGATAGTATTCGTGCCACGAGATTAGGCGGACTTGTATTAGGTTATGGTTTTTTATGGAGTGATGTATTTGCTTATACAATTGGCGTTGGAGTCGGGATGGTTTGTGAAGTAATAAAAATTCACTATCATACTTTCAAATCAAAAAGGGATAACATGAAGAAGAGGCCGCTGAAAAAGTCCACTTCATCATGAAAAGGAGTCCACCACCCACTATATAGATGATGGACTCCTTTTCATTCTCAACATTCCGATAAAAGACGTGTTATTTTTTCAATGCCTGCTGCGGAAAGAACTTAACATGATAATTCTTTTGTCATTAAAATATGAGGAATTCCATCTTCCATAAAAACATCGGAAGAAGGCTGATAGTGTAATTTTTTATAAAAACCTTCAGCCTGTGTTTGACCGTGTAGTTTTACTTTGTTGGCTCCTTTTTCATAGGCAATTTCTTCTAACGTTTGAATAATTACTTTTCCAAGTCCATATTTCCGATAAGGCTGTAAAATACAAATTCTTTCTAGTTTCCCCATGTTGTCAACAAAGCGAATTCGGCCCGTTCCTACCGGTATTTCGTTATAATAAACTAAAATATGCTGGCATAACTCACTTAATGTGTCAAATGTATCAAATTCATCCTCAAGAGGAACTCCTTGCTCTTTTACAAATACTTCTTTTCGAATTTGAAAGGCGATTTCTAGATCTTTCATTTCTTGAATTCTTTTCGATTTCAACTGACTCAGTCCTTTTTCGTATAATAGTGGATCATTTATATATGTTACATTACAAAACATGTAAACTTCTTTCAATAGTTATAAGATCATCCAAGTATTCTATGAAACATTATATATCCATCTCAAAATTCAGTGAAAGTAATGGGACAGGGAGGAAGAACCCCTCCACTGATTAAATGAAATCATAACTCGATGATTCCATTTTCAGTCCCAATGATTGCTTTATGTACCATATTAATAAATAATCCAGTTTCAATAACACCCGTTATCATTTTTAAACGATGATTCATTTCAAGTGGGTCTGTAATTTGATTTGGAAACTTGCAGTCTAAAATGAAATTACCATTGTCTGTAAGGAAGGGCACGCCGTTTTTCATACGTAACACAGTTTGACAACCGAGCGATTGAATCTTTTTTTCTGTTTGATTATAGGCAAATGGAATGATTTCGATTGGTAGAGGGAACGTACCTAACTCTTCTACTTGCTTTGATTCATCTGCAATTATAATCAATTTTCGAGAGGAAGCGGCGACTATTTTCTCTCGAAAAAGAGCACCACCTCCACCTTTTGTTAACTGTAAATTTGGATTGATTTCATCTGCGCCGTCAATGGTGAGATCAAGATAATCTATTGTATTGTCAAGTCGTAATGGGATAGACAGCTCAGTTGCTAATTTTTCCGTTTCGATTGATGTAGGTACAGCTTCAATCGTAAGACCTTCTTTGACAAGTTGTCCTAATCGTTGTATCGCCCAATACACAGTAGACCCTGTCCCAAGTCCGATTTTCATCCCATCTTGTACAAAATGCACAGCGTATTCACCAGCTAAACGTTTTAGATTCATGATGCACTCCGTCGCCTTATTCTGCAGGACGCGGTCCAGCATCTAAACCTGAATTTTCAACCGTTAATATGGGCCGGATAGTTAAATCTTTATATACTCGCATTTGACATGATAATCGTAAGTGGTCCTCAATGCCTTTCTCTGTCATTGCATGTGTTTCTTTAGGCGTAGGCTCACAGAAATCACCTGCGATGACTTCAACTCTACAAGTTGTACAGCGAGCTTTCCCGCCGCAACGATGAAGAATTGGAACGCCATTATCTTCAAGAGCTAACACTAATTTTGTTCCTTCTTCAACATCAAAAGTACCAGTGCCGATTACAGTTAATTTTGGCATTTGATAGCCTCCTTGTGTAAAATTCTACATAACATATTTATGACCGCGCATTGAAAAACATAAACCTTAAAAATTTTTTATTTCCTCCGTAACTTTTTTATCCCTTCAATCGTTCATTAAGTAAGCGCTGAAAAGGAGTGGTTATTTTGTGCACAAAAGTAATGCCATTGTTTAAAAATCCTATCGATATGGATTATTCAAATAAAAATTTTCTTATTGAGAATTATGCCGAATTAAAAAGGTACTGCATGTTTTTAACAAAAAACAAGTGGGACGGTGAAGACCTAGCGCAAGAAGCGGTTTGTAAAGTACTGCAAAAATATGCAGAGAAAGATATTTGTATGACGCTTCTATATAAAATTGCGCGAAATCAATGGTTCGATCAATTAAAATCAAAATCTGTTCAAGAGAAAGTAGAGAAGGAAGTAACATTTGAAACACCACATGAAATAATTGCTGATTTGCATGAGATGGCGGAAAAAGTAGTTACTTCACTAAATGCACAACAAACTGTTATTTTTTTGTTAAAGGATGTCTTTCAATATCATCTATCTGATATTGCGAAAATATGCTCGATATCAGAAGGAGCAGTGAAAGCTTCGTTATTTCGGAGTAGAAATAAATTGAAAATGAGAAATGAAGAAGATAGTAGCTTAGCCTGGCAAGATGATGTCAAGGTAGTCGTAACAGCGGTTCGAGAACAAAAACCAGAATTATTAACAAAACTCCTTCCGACTATTCATTTTACACATGTATCTTCTAAAGAGCCGGTGTTATTGTTCAGTGCGAAAAAATCTTCTTCTTACAATTTTATGTTATGTGCAGCTTAACAATAAGATGGAGGGATCATGATGAATACAATTCCGTATGTTGTGGAACAAACAAAGTTAGGAGAACGCTCCTATGATATATATTCTCGATTATTAAAAGATCGTATTGTAATGATTGGTTCAGAAATTAATGATCAAGTTGCAAGTAGTGTAGTGGCGCAGTTATTGTTTTTAGAAGCGGAAGATGCAGAAAAAGATATTTTTCTTTATATTAATAGTCCAGGTGGCTCGACGACAGCAGGATTTGCGATTTTGGATACAATGAATTTGATTAAACCAGATGTACAAACGCTTTGTATGGGCTTTGCAGCATCATTTGGGGCACTTTTGTTGCTTAGCGGAACAAAAGGAAAACGATTTGCGCTTCCAAATAGTGAAATTATGATTCACCAGCCGCTTGGCGGAGCAAAAGGGCAAGCGACAGAGATCGAAATAACAGCAAAGCGGATATTAAAGTTAAAACAAGATATTAACAATATTATATCTGACCGAACAGGGCAACCGATTGAAAAAGTAGCACGTGATACAGAAAGAGATTACTTTATGACGGCAGAAGAAGCAAAAACATACGGGATTGTTGATGCGGTTATTACAAAAAAATAATGGGAAACAGGCTAGGAACATAATCTATTTCCTAGCCTGTTTTTAGTGCATTATTCTTTCATCCACTCATTCACAAGTGCTTGGTTCTTTTTAATCCATTTTCGTGCCGCTTCTTCAGGATCTTTTATTTTATTTAGCATAACCATTAAAGTACCAAGTTGTTCATCATTCATTTTCCATCTATCAAAATATTTCACAACATCTGGATAATCTTTTTCAAATCCTTTTCTTACAGAGTAATAAATGTCGTCTTTTTCACCATATACTTTCTTAGGGTCTTTTAAATATTTTAAATCAAATTCTGAAAAGCCCCAGTGTGGATTCCAAAGCGTCACAGCGATTGGTTTCTTTTGTGTATATGCTTTTTTTAATTCACTCATCATGGCCGCTTCTGAAGATTGGACAAGTTTTAACTTTACATCGTATTCTTTCATCGCTTTATTTGTTAAATTCATCAAGCTACTACCTGGTTCAATACCGACAATTTTATTACCGAATTCCTCTTTATGAGCATTTAAATCTTCGATGCTGTTAACGTCTGTCATGTAAGAAGGAACAACTAAGCCAAGTCCAGTTCCTTCATACCATTTTGCTTTTAAGACGATATCATTTTTATACCGACTATTTAACGGTTTATCGGTAACTGGAAGCCAAACTTCTAAATTTGCATCTATATCACCACGAGCAACACCAGTCCAAATGGCTGCTTTTTCTAAATACATCGGTTCTACTTTATACCCTTTTTGTTCCAGTAAAACTTTCCATAAATTTGCAATTGCAATATTTTCTTTCCAACTTGTAACACCAAGTTTAATTTTTCCTTTTGTATTTGCATTTGTTGCATTACAAGAGGTAATAATCATACTGATAAATAACAAGATGCTAATAAGCCATATTTTTCGTCTCATTGAAATCCTCCCGTTTCATCACTAACATTTGTATACAAATAAAGGTATAGGTGAACCTTCTTATTATGAACGGAAAATAAAGATTTTAAGAAAGCTTATTTCTGTTATTTCTATGTAATATTTCTGTTTAAAATCGCTACACTATGTGAATAGATGGGCAGAAAAGGAGTCGTTTTATGAAAAATACAAAAGTACGTGTGGAAAACGTGACAAAGGTATTCGGGAAAAACCCTCAACGAGCAGTTGCTTTATTAAAGGAAGGGAAAAGTAAATCAGAAATCTTGAAAGAAACAGGGATGAATGTTGGTGTAAAAAAAGCGACATTTGAAGTATATACAGGAGAAATATTTGTGATTATGGGACTTTCAGGGAGCGGAAAATCAACACTTGTTCGTATGCTGAACCAGCTTATAAAACCAACAGCGGGACATATATACATAGATGAAGAAGATATCGCAACAATGGGGAAAGAGGCGCTTCGCAAAGTAAGAAGAACGAAGATGAGCATGGTATTTCAAAAATTTGCTTTATTTCCGCATCGAACTGTGATTCAAAATGTAGCGTATGGCTTAGAAGTACAAGGGGTACCGGTAGAAGAAAGAGAAGCAAAAGCATTAGAATCCCTCAAATTAGTTGGATTAGATCATCATAAAGATAGTTATCCAGGGCAATTAAGCGGTGGGATGCAGCAACGTGTTGGAATTGCAAGAGCGCTTACGAATGATCCAGACGTGCTTCTAATGGATGAGTCATTTAGTGCATTAGATCCATTGATTCGAAAAGAAATGCAGGATGAATTATTAGAGCTGCAAGATAAAATGGAAAAAACAATTATTTTTATTACGCATGATTTAGACGAAGCGCTTCGAATTGGAGATCGTATTGCGCTTATGAAAGATGGAGAAATTGTCCAAATTGGAACACCTGAAGAAATTATGATGAGCCCAGCAAATGAATTTGTAGAGAAATTTGTTGCGGATGTAAATTTAGGAAAAGTCATTACTGCTGAATCTATTTTAAAAAGGCCAGAAACATTACTGATTGATCGCGGACCGCGCGTAGCTCTGCAAATTATGAGAAATGCGGGTGTATCTACTGTATATGTAGTCAATAAAAAACATGAGTTTTTAGGAATTTTAACGGCTGATGATGCAAGTAAAGCAGTGCAAAAACAATGGCCAATTGCCGATTTGTTAATTACAAATCTTCCTCATGTGTATGTAGATACATTGCTAGAAGAAACGTATGCAAAAATGGCAGAGATGAAATTTCCTTTACCTGTTATTGATGAAAAAAATAGGCTAAGGGGGATTATTAAACGAGAAAGTGTCATTCAAGCTCTTGCCGGAAATATTGAAGATGAGGTGAATGACAATGAATAATATTCCACGTATTCCGTTAGGTGAATGGGTAGATACGTTTGTAGCGAGTTTATATGAGCATTTTGAAAATATATTTAGAGGATTTTCTTATGTGATTGGTGGTTTTGTTGATTTACTGACGAATTTTTTAACATTCATTCCAGCTTTTTTAATGATTGTCATTGTTTGCTTTCTCGTTTGGTATACAACAAGAAAAGTCTCTTTACTTATTTTTACATTGATTGGTTTATTATTTATTTTAAACATTAACTATTGGGGACAAACGATGCAAACATTGGCGCTTGTTCTTACATCCGTTATTATTTCTATTATTGTTGGAATCCCTATCGGTATTTTAGCATCGCAAAACAAACGGTTTTCGAAATTTTTAAAACCAACATTAGATTTTATGCAAACAATGCCGGCATTTGTTTACTTAATTCCTGCCATTACATTCTTTGGAGTTGGGGTAGTGCCAGGGATTATCGCGTCTGTTATTTTTGCGATGCCACCAACGATTCGCTTTACAGACCTTGGAATTAGACAAGTACCAGAAGATTTAATTGAAGCTGCAAATGCATTTGGATCTACAGCATCACAAAAGCTATTTAAAGTACAATTGCCACTTGCGACAGGAACAATTATGGCCGGGATTAACCAAAGTATTATGTTATCATTATCGATGGTTGTGACAGCATCACTTGTAGGAGCGCCGGGACTTGGTGTAGATGTATATCGCTCTGTAACACAAGTGAATATTGGAATGGGATTTGAAGCAGGACTAGCCATTGTCGTAATCGCTATTATATTAGATCGAATCACACAAGGATTTCATCGAAGAAGAAGAGGATAGGACAGAAAAGTTTCAGTAAAATAATCAAAAAAGATATTTTTCAAGAAGTTACAATGAATTTTTTGTGAAAAATTCATTGTAACTTTAAATAAACTTCATATAAAACACACATTGAAAGTGTATGATGTAGATATCAGATATGAAGTAAGAATTATATTTAATTATTTTTATATAGAATAACAACAAATAAGTTACAGGGGTGGCATTCACTTTCTCTGAATGCCTTTTATAGAAAAAGAAATGCAACAAAAAAGGAGAGATTCTCATGGCAATGGAAAGTAAAGAGATAAAAACACAAATTACAGAAGAAGATGTAGATATTTTAAAAGTGATGGCACATCCAGTACGATTACAAATTGTTAACGAGTTAAAAAATAGAAAAACTTGTAACGTATCACAGCTAACAGAAATTTTAGAAATCCCACAATCAACTGTATCTCAGCACTTATCGAAAATGAAAGGAAAAGTGCTACGTTCCGAACGAAAAGGATTGGAAATGTATTATTACATTCATAATGCAAAAGCAAGTGAGATTGTTGGCATTTTAGGCTGTGTAAATTAATAACAACAGAAGAAGATTACAAAAAACATCCCTACATCTAATGTGGGGATGTTTTTTAGTTAAAATATAAAAGTTTGAAAAATTAGCGATTGTTAATGAACATTTATTACATCTTTTTAAAGTTTTTATGAACTAGAAACTCCCACATTCTCCACGGAATTAGTTTTTTTACAGTAATCATCAGTTTTACGCCTTTTCCAATGGGATAACGAAAGGATGTTCTTTTTGCTTCGGCAACCTCTACAATCTTCTTAGCGACATCAATTGGATTACCGAATGTATCACTCCCGTTATTTATATGATGTTGTATTTTCTGCACATATTCTATATAGGGAGAAGTGTTTTCTGAGTACTGTTCCGCTAGCGATTTTCCAACTTCCCATATGTTTGTGTTATAAGAACCAGGCTCAATTAAGCAAACATCGATTCCGAACGGTTTTACTTCTAAGCGAAGCGATTCACTCCAACCTTCTAATGCATGTTTAGAAGAAACGTAAGGGGATAAACCGGGAAAGCCAATTTGACCACTAATACTACTGACATTAATAATTTTGCCACTTTTTTGCTTTCTCATATAAGGTAATACAATTTGCGTGATGGAGATTGCTCCAAATACATTCGTTTCAAATTGTTTACGATATTCTTCTATAGGAATTTCCTCTACAAAACCGCCGTTTGCATATCCTGCATTATTGATGAGAAGGTCTACTTGGTCTAATTCTTTTAAAAATAATTGAAAAGTATGGATTGAATTTGGATCGGTAACATCCAGTTGATGAATTTTGATATGATGTTGTAAATGCAATGCGGAAGCTTGCGGTAATAAATTTTCTTGTTTATTCAGATCGCGCATTGTAGCGATGACAATATAATCTTTTTTAGCTAATTCAATAGTTGTTAATAGGCCAAAGCCACTTGATGCACCAGTAATAATCGCGATTTTCTTCATCTTTTGCTCACTTTCTTTTTTCTTATATCATAACGATTTTTATATCGAAAATCTATGATTCTCTTTCTCGTAAGGTATACATTTGTTGTATTACTCAAGCAGAAGGTTAATGAGTTAGAGTTGTTCGTTTCTGACAAGGAATATATAATAGAACGTATATTCTGCCGGCAAGATAATGCTGTATTAGTTTTGGAGGAGGGATTTAGTTATGATATATTCTGTAAAAGATGCAGAAATTTATTATGAAATAATTGGTGAAGGAAAACCAATTGTTATCCTGCATGGATGTTCTATTGATCATAGAGCGATGAAAGGGTGTATGGAACCAGTATTTCATAGGCATCCTGGTTATAAGCGAATATACATTGACTTGCCAGGTATGGGGAAGTCAAATGCGCCGAAATGGGTAAATAGTTCAGATTGTTTAATAGAGCTACTTATTTCATGTATAGAAAAGATCATTCCAAATGAAACTTTCTTACTTGCAGGAGAATCATATGGTGGGTATTTATCTAGAGTGATAGTTACCCAAATGCCTCATCGTATTCATGGCTTACTACTAATATGTCCTGTTATAATTGCAGAGCATGAAAAGCGGACCGTTCCAGATTATCATCTTATCAACAGCGATGATCTATTTTTAAATAGTCTTCCAGTAGAGGAAAGAAGAGAGTTTTGTGAGTTCGCAGTGATAGCAAATGAATATACATATCGTCGGTATAAAGAAGAGATTAAGCCAGGTCTTAGCGCGGCAAACATAAAATTTATCGAAAATTTACAAAAAAATTATCGCTCGAATGTTCCTATAAAGGAACAAAAATATATGAATCCCGTCCTTGTACTTGCAGGGCGACAAGATATAGTTGTAGGCTATAAAGATATATTAGACGTTGTCGAAGACTATCCGAGAGCAACATTCGCTATTCTAGATATGGCAGGGCATAATTTACAAATTGAACAGCCTCAATTATTCGAGAGTTTAGTGAAAGAATGGTTAGTAAGAGTCAGTAGGAGAGGAGAGGAAGTAGATTAGAAGATTCTTTATTATTTACTACGATATCATTAAGAAAAAATTCCATAATAAATCATGATTTTATTCTAATAAAAATGTCATAGTGAAGTTCCACAATCTTGTACAAAAGTGGACATAATGAGACAGCTGTCTCATTATGTCCACTTTTTTCTCTTTTCATAAAGAGAAAAAGCTCACCATTACAACTTTTTGAAATTGGCACGCAATTTGCAAGAATAAAAGATGAAAAGAAAATAGGGGGGCTAAAAGATGCTAAAAACAACGGAAAGTAAAGGAAATGAAATGACAAAAGAAAAAGCTCGTTGGATGTATAAAAAGATGCTTGAGATTCGTAAGTTTGAAGATAAAGTGCATGAATTATTTGCGCAAGGTTTGCTTCCAGGTTTCGTTCATTTATATGCTGGTGAAGAAGCGGTAGCTGTTGGTGTATGTGCCCATTTAACAGATCGCGATAGTATTACGAGTACACATCGAGGACATGGACATTGTATTGCAAAAGGCTGCGATTTAAACGGAATGATGGCTGAGCTTTTCGGAAAAGCAACAGGTCTATGTAAAGGGAAAGGCGGTTCCATGCATATTGCAGATTTAGATAAAGGGATGCTTGGAGCAAACGGTATTGTTGGAGGAGGTTTTCCGCTTGCATGTGGTTCAGCGTTAACAGCAAAGTATAAAGGGACAAAAGATGTAAGCGTTTGCTTCTTTGGAGATGGTGCAAATAATGAGGGGACATTTCATGAAGGTATAAATCTAGCGGCCATTTGGAAATTACCAGTTATTTTTGTAGCTGAAAATAATGGTTACGGTGAAGCTACACCATTTGAATATGCATCAAGTTGTAAATCGATTGCTGATCGAGCAAAGGCTTATAATATTCCAGGAATTCGCGTTGATGGAAAAGATCTTCTTGCTGTATATAAAGTAGCGGAATTCGCGGTGAAACGTGCGCGGAATGGAGAAGGACCTACTTTAATTGAATGCATGACGTATCGGAACTACGGCCATTTTGAAGGAGAAGCCCAAATATATAAAACGGCCGAAGAAAAGGAAGAACATTTAAATGAAAAAGATGCGATTGTGAATTTTCGTAAGCATTTAATTCATGAAGGATTACTAACTGAAACTGAATTAGTAGATATGGAAAAAGCTGTTGATGAAGCGGTTCAAAAATCAATTGAGTTTAGTGAAAATAGTCCATATCCAGCGGACAGTGAATTATTACAAGATGTATACGTGTCTTACAAATAAGAGGAGGGTGAAAAAGAATGACAAGAACAGTAAGTATGTCAACTGCAATTAATGAAGCGATGAAATTAGCGATGCGCCGTGATGAGAATGTGATTTTAATGGGAGAAGATGTTGCTGGTGGGGCGCAAGTGGATCATTTGCAAGATGATGAAGCTTGGGGCGGTGTTCTTGGCGTAACAAAAGGGCTTGTACAAGAATTTGGACGAAATCGAATTTTAGATACACCGATTTCTGAAGCTGGTTATATGGGAGCGGCGATGGCAGCTGCAGCAACAGGTTTACGACCAGTTGCGGAGTTAATGTTTAATGACTTTATCGGTAGTTGTTTAGATCAAGTGTTAAACCAAGGGGCAAAATTCCGTTACATGTTTGGCGGGAAAGCAAAAGTTCCTGTAACGGTTCGTACCATGCATGGAGCTGGATTTAGTGCGGCAGCTCAGCACTCACAAAGTTTATATGCATTATTTACAAGCATTCCAGGTATTAAAGTCGTTGTTCCATCCACTCCATATGATGCAAAGGGATTACTATTAGCCTCTATTGAAGATGATGATCCGGTTATCTTCTTTGAAGATAAAACACTTTACAATATGCAAGATGAAGTTCCTGAAGAATATTACACAATTCCGCTTGGAAAGGCAGATATAAAACGAAAAGGGTCTGATGTAACAATTGTAGCGATTGGAAAACAAGTCCATACAGCGCTAGAAGCTGCAGGGCAACTCGCAAAAAAAGGATTGGAATTAGAAGTCATTGATCCGTGTTCTTTATCACCACTTGATGAAGATACGATTTTAGCATCTGTTGAAAAAACAAATCGTCTTATTGTAATTGATGAGGCAAATCCTAGATGTAGCATGGCAACGGATATTGCGGCAATCGTTGCTGATAAGGGATTTGATTTATTGGATGCACCGATTAAACGAGTTACAGCGCCACATACACCAGTACCATTCTCACCACCGCTTGAAAAATTATATTTACCAACACCTGAAAAAGTCATTGAAACAGTATCCGAGATGATGGGGGATCGTTCTTTATTACATGTATAGCGCAATAAAAAGAAAGGAGAGAGACGAATGGCTGTAGAAGTTGTAATGCCAAAACTTGGAATGGCAATGAAAGAAGGAATGGTCACATCGTGGAATATTAAAACAGGAGATCATGTAACGAAAGGGGAATTTATCGCTAGCATTAACTCTGAAAAAATCGAGACAGAAATAGCAGCGCCAGCTGATGGAACGGTTTTAAATATAGCAGTAGGAGAAGATCAAGGAGTTCCGCCTGGAACGGTCATTTGTTATATTGGTAAGCCAAATGAAAAAGTAGATGTACAAGGCAAAAAATCCGTTCTAGAGGAATCGATAGCGAAAGAAGAATTGCCTCGAAATGTACAACAATCCGAAAGATACAGGAAAGAAGAAATGAAACAAAGAATAAAAATTTCGCCTGTAGCTAAAAAAATTGCACAAGCTGAAAATCTTGATATTACCAAACTTGTAGGTACAGGACCTGGAGGAAGAATTACGAAAGCAGATGTATTAAAGGCAGCGGAAGAAAAAAATGTATCACCAATATCTATAAAACAAGAACAGGGGAAACGTATTCCAGTTACCGGCATGAGAAAAACAATCGCAAACCGTATGCATGCAAGTTTACAAAATAGCGCGCAATTAACGTTAACAATGAAAGCAGATGTAACAGATTTAGTTGCGTTACATAAAACGATGGCGGAAAGCATTCAAAGAAGATATGATCATAAATTAACGATAACAGATTTTGTGTCTCGTGCTGTTATATTGGCTCTTGAAGAACATAAAGATATGAATAGTGCGTATATGGATGAGGCAATTCACCAATTTGAGCATATCCATTTAGGAATGGCAGTGGCGCTCGACAATGGCTTAGTTGTACCAGCCATTCGTTTTGCGAACAACTTATCACTTGTACAATTATCAAAAGAAATAAAAACAGTTGCCAAAAAAGCGAAAGAAGGCACATTAAGCAGTGATGAGATGCAAGGGACAACTTTTACAATTAGTAATTTAGGGGCTTATGGCATTGAATATTTCACACCTGTGCTTAACACACCAGAAACAGGGATTTTAGGCGTAGGAGCCATTGAACATGTTCCTGTGTATCGCGGGGAAGAACTACAAAAAGGAAGTATATTACCGCTAAGTTTAACATTTGATCATCGCGTATTAGATGGTGCACCAGCTGCTGCCTTTTTACGTACGATTAAGCAATATTTAGAAGATCCTGTAACAATTCTTGTATAAAAGAAGGTGAGAGAATGAGTAAATTAGTTGTCATTGGCGGGGGACCAGCTGGATATGTAGCTGCAATTACAGCTGCTCAAAATGGAAAAGAAGTTGTCCTTGTAGAAGAAGGAGCACTTGGTGGAACATGCTTAAATGTAGGGTGTATGCCAACGAAATCATTATTAGAAAGTGCGGAAGTCCATGATATTGTAAAGCATGCGCCAACATTTGGCGTGAACATTTTGAAGGATCATATTGTCGTTGATTGGAGACAAATGCAAAATCGAAAACAAATGATTGTTCAGCAACTTGTACAAGGAATCCAATATTTAATGAAGAAAAATAAAATTAAAGTGTTGAAAGGAAAAGCTCATTTTCAAACCGATCACCGCTTGCATATTATACAAGAAGGGAAAGAAGAAACGTTAGATGCAGACCAATTTATTATTGCATCTGGATCGGAACCGATCGAATTACCGTTTGCCCCTTTTGATGGAGAATGGATTTTAAATAGTAGCGATATTATGTCGCTTGATCATATCCCATCATCATTGCTTATTGTTGGTGGTGGGGTGATTGGATGTGAGTTTGCTAGTATTTATAGTAGACTGGGAACAAAAGTAACGATTGTTGAAATGGCGAATCAAATTCTTCCTGGTGAAGATGAAGATATTGCAAATATATTAAGAGGAAAATTAGAAAATGACGGGGTAGAAGTTTATACAGAAACAGTGTTAAAAGGGTTAAATCTTCATAAAAAACAAGCGCTATTTGAAAATGAAAAAGGTTTTTTTGAACAGAATCCAGAGTATGTTCTTGTTTCTGTTGGGAGAAGACCGCGTGTGAATGAGCTAAATCTTGAACAGGCAGGAATAGAGTTTTCCAGTAAGGGGATTTCTGTAAATGAACATATGCAAACAAACGTTTCCTATATTTATGCAGCCGGTGATGTTATTGGCGGTATTCAACTTGCCCATGTTGCATTTCATGAAGGAGCTACCGCAGCTTTACATGCGTGTGGGAAAGAAACGAAAGTGAACTATCATGCTGTTCCGCGCTGCATGTACACTGCACCAGAAATCGCGAGCGTTGGATTAACAGAGAAGACCGCGCGCAACCAATATGGTGGAGATATCCTTGTTGGAGAATTTCCGTTTACGGCAAATGGAAAGGCACTTATTTTAGGAGAACAGATAGGGAAAGTAAAAGTAATTGTGGAGCCGAGATATCAAGAAATTATAGGGATTTCCATTGTTGGTCCCCGCGCAACAGAACTGATTGGGCAAGGAACAGTCATGCTTCATACTGAAGTAACAGCAGATATTATGAGAGATTTTATCGCAGCACATCCAACGTTAGCAGAAGCAATACATGAAGCACTGTTACAAGCGATTGGTCATGCTGTACATGTTTAATAGAAAAAACGAGTATAGCTATCGCTGGCTTATACTCGTTCTTTTTAGTAGCGATGAGGTGACGAATTATATCCTTTTTTTAATTGTATTGAAAACGTTTTTATCAAGTTTTATAATAAAATTATATTTCCTCGAGTGAACTCCTAACTATAAATCTCCAAAATGAAAAAGAGGGAGATGATAATATGTTAACATCAACCTTTTACTTACATACATGGGAAAAATTTGTAAATGAAGGCGTTCTTGATCCAACTAGAATCAATAAAAGAATTTTAGAATCGTGGCACCGCTGTAAAGCAGAGAATGTAAATCCGCATATAGAAAAAGGTCAGAACATTTTGACCTACAATAAGTTTAAGGAACAAAAGAAAAAAAGTGAAATCTTCCTTGATATTGCATTGCCCCACTTACAAAATATGAAAAAGACAATAGATGAACTACAAATGATGGCATTATTAATTGATCCGGATGGATATGTCCTTTCTATTACTGGAAACCAAAAGACATTAAGACAAGCTGAGCATATTAATTTTATAGAAGGAGTGAAATGGACAGAAGCAGCTGTAGGAACGAATGCGATTGGAACTGCACTTGCTACAGAAGAGGCAATTATGATAAGCGGTACAGAGCATTATTCTATTGCATCTCATAGTTGGAGCTGTGCAGCTGCACCAATTCATAATGATGACGGGAAATTACTTGGTGTCCTTGATTTTTCGTGTCCGATTGAATGTTCACATCCGTATATGCTCGGTATGGTCACTTCCATTGCACATGCCATTGAGCGCGAGTGTAGCATTCGTGTGCATCAACATGAATTAGAATTACTTCATCGCTTTTTACATGTCATTGATGGTGACGAACCAGTGGTGATATGTAATCACCGCCAAATTGTCATTTCTGCAAGTAAATCAGTTCGGAAACAAGTCCCAAATTGGTCACGGATAAAAGTAGCTGATTTATTACATGATGGCTGGAATATTCAAATGGAGGTACCTGTATATGATAATGATAGAATGATTGGGAAATGTTTATATTTAGCAGAAAAGCAGTTTAAAGCAGTCCATTTCTCTGCTTCGTTTCAGAAACCCATCCATTTTCCTGGAGTGATTGGAATCAGCGATACATTTCAGCGAACATTAGAAGAAATCAAACTCGTTTCTCAGACAGATGCCAGTGTATATGTGTGCGGGGAAACGGGAGTAGGGAAAGAGTATGTCGCAAGAGCGATTCATGAAAATAGTTCAAGAAAAAACGGTCCGTTTATAGCATTGAATTGCGGAGCATTGCCAAAGGAACTTATGGAAAGTGAATTGTTTGGTTATGTCGAAGGGGCATTCACGGGAGCGCGGCGTCAAGGGTATAAAGGGAAATTTGAACAAGCAAATGGAGGAACCATTTTTCTTGATGAAATAGGAGAGGTTTCACCAGAAATGCAAGTGGCTCTCTTACGTGTTTTACAAGAGCGTAAAGTAACTCCTATCGGCAGCATAAAAGAAGTGGCAGTAGATATTCGGGTGATTACTGCAACACACCGTGATTTACTTCAACTTGTAGAGGAAGGCAAATTTAGGCAAGATTTATATTATCGCTTACATGTTTATCCGATATATGTACCTTCTTTAAGAGAAAGAAGGGAAGATATACCGTATTTTATAAAAGATTTTTGTGCAAGAAAGAAGTGGAATATTCAATTTCCAACTAGTATTTGTAACCGGTTATTACAATATGAATGGTCCGGAAATATTCGGGAGTTATTCAATGTATTAGAGCGCCTATATATTCTTTCGCAAGGGAAGGAAATAAATAGAAAGCAAGTTTCACTCATATTGCAATCTATGCAAGGAGATCAAAAAGATTTCTGGAAAGAAACAAAGGATATGAAGAAAGAACATAAGTTAACTTTCCGTGAAAAAATACAACGTGATGGAATGATTGAAGCATTACAAAAAGCAAAGGGAAATGTATCGCTTGCAGCAAAACTATTAAATGTTCCGCGCAGTACCTTTTACAAACGAATGCAAAGGTTTCAATTGTAAAAGCAGCACACCGATAAAGTGTTGCTTTTACATATAAGCAAAGGTTCTGTCGGAATATGCGCTTACTAGGGAAATAATAAAATGTTTAAAAAACAAAAATTCTTAAGGGGAGAATAGATGAAATATATAAAATGCGGAGTGGGGAACAGTTGGCTCATTCGAACAGAAATAGAACGTGAGGATGGTAGTGAATTGTGATAAAGCCAATTCATTTTCAATCTTGTTATGTACGAATAAAAGGAAGGCATGAAACAAATGAAGAAAAAACAAAAGAAATATAAGTTTATTTTGGAGATTGTAAGCAAATGCGAATAAAATATAGGAAACTAATTGTATTTTATGCCTAGCGTAGTGGCAATTATGAAGTTTCAATGTGTAATATGGAAGAGATCCACGAATACAATATCATTGACGTTACAATAGTTATAATGTTATATTTCAATTAGTTAGAATAAACAGAAAATTAAAAAGAAGGTGGAACTATGGATCAAAAGCCATTTGAAGCATCTTATGAGTATGCAATTCAATGTGATAAACAGGATGAACTTGCTGCTTTTCAAAATGAGTTTTATAAGAAAGCAGATACAATATATTTAGATGGAAATTCATTAGGTTTATTATCTAAACGAGCTGAAAAGTCATTACTCACTATGTTAGATTCATGGAAAGAGTATGGAATTGATGGATGGACAGAAGGAGAATATCCGTGGTTTTTTCTATCGGAACAATTAAGTGAACATATCGCACCACTTATTGGTGCATTGCCTGAAGAAACAATTGTAACCGGTTCCACGACGACGAATATTCATCAGGTAATTGCGACGTTTTATGAACCGAAAGGAATTCGCACAAAGATTTTAGCAGATGAATTAACGTTTCCGTCAGATATATATGCTTTGCAAAGTCAAATTCGTTTAAAAGGATTAGACCCAGATAAGCATCTTGTTCGAGTGAAAAGTCGAGACGGAAGAACATTAGAAGAGGAAGATATTATTGCTGCGATGACAGATGATATTACTTTAATTTTATTGCCAGCAGTTTTATATCGAAGCGGACAAATTTTAGATATGAAGCGATTGACAGCTGAAGCACATAAGCGTGGTATTCATATTGGGTTTGATTTATGTCATTCTATCGGAACGATTCCTCATCAGTTTCAAGAGTGGGGTGTTGATTTTGCGGTATGGTGTAATTATAAATATTTAAATGCAGGCCCTGGTAGTGTTGGTGGATTATATGTAAATAAAAAACATTTTGATCGTCTGCCTGGTCTTTCTGGCTGGTTTAGTTCAAGAAAAGATAAACAATTTGATATGGAACATACATTAACAGCAGCTGAGCATGCTGGAGCGTATCAAATTGGAACACCACATATATTCAGTATCGCACCATTAATTGGCTCACTTGAGATATTTAAAGAGGCAGGCATAGGTCGATTACGTCAAAAATCATTACGTATGACACGTTATATGCTACATTTGATTGATTATGAATTAACAGATAAAGGATTCACAATTGGAAATCCTTTAGAAGATGAAAAACGAGGAGGACATATTTATTTAGAGCACCGAGAAGCTGCCCGCATATGTAAAGCGTTAAAAGCAAATGGAGTCATTCCTGATTTTCGCGCGCCAAATGGCATTCGCCTTGCGCCAGTTGCTTTATATAATACATATGAAGAAGTGTGGAAGTCTGTTCAGATTTTAAAGAAAATTATGATAAATGGAGAATATAAACAATTTGAAAATAAACGAGGGGTTGTGGCGTAAGATGAAGGCATCCGAATGGATTGATATTTCACAGCCATTAAATAATGAGATTGCAACCTGGCCAGGGGATACACCTTTCTCATATGAAGTATCTTGTACGAAAGAGCAAAGTGGGTCTGTTAATATTGGAAAGTTAACGATGAGCATTCATACGGGGACACATATTGATGCGCCGTTTCACTTTGATAACGATGGAAAGAAGGTCATAGATTTAGATATTCATGTGTATGTGGGGCCAGCGCGTATTATCGATGTTTCAAGTATGGGTTCTATTGGAGTAAAGGAATTGCAACAATTTGATTTAGAAGGCGTGGAGCGCTTATTACTGCGTACTTCTTCACATGGAAACGCACAAAAGTTTCCAAATACAATCCCATTTTTACATGCGGAGATTGCGCCATTCCTTTCGAAAAAAGGAGTCCGATTAATTGGAGTAGATGTACCTTCTGTAGATCCACTTGATGATAAAGAACTAGCAGCGCATCATCAATTATTTCAGCACGGCATTCATATTTTAGAAAATATCGTATTAGATCATGTACAAGACGGAGATTATGAGCTGATTGCTTTACCACTTGCCTTAACAGAAGCAGATGGTAGCCCAGTTCGTGCTATAATTCGACCATTATAACAGGGTGATGCATAGAAGGGGTGTTACATAGCGATGACGGAAAATGAGAAAGTAATTATGGAAAAGGGAATTTATACAGATTTCAAGGAGAATATGACATATGGAGAATACTTGCAGTTAGATCGCTTATTAGATAGTCAAAAAAGATTATCTAATCATCATGATGAAATGCTGTTTATTATTATTCATCAAGCAAGTGAACTTTGGATGAAACTGATTTTACATGAATTAAATGCAGCGATTGAATCTATTCAAAATGAAAAGATGGCACCTGCATTTAAAATGCTGGCAAGAGTGTCGAAAATTCAATCACAAATCATTCAATCGTGGGATATTCTTGCCACATTAACGCCATCTGAATATATTGAATTTCGCGATTCACTCGGTCAAGCATCAGGTTTTCAATCGTATCAATACCGAATGATTGAATATGCACTTGGTTATAAAACACCGCACGCATTAAAAATTTATGAAAAAGATCTAGAATTACATGCTCGCTTACATACAGCACTTCATTCACCAAGCCTTTATGATGTAGCAATTCAGGCGCTTGTAAAAGAAGGATTTCCAATCAATAAAGACGTACTAGATCGCGATATTACGCAGCCTTACGAAGAGGATTCGACAGTTGAAGCGGCTTGGTTAGAAGTATATGCCGATGTGAAAAAATATTGGGATTTATATCAGCTTGCAGAAAAATTAATTGATATAGAAGATTGGTTACAACAGTGGCGATTCCGTCATATGAAAACGGTAGAACGTATCATTGGTCATAAAATGGGGACAGGTGGTTCGTCTGGTGTATCGTACTTAAAACGTGTGTTAGACCAGCGCTTTTTCCCAGAGCTTTGGAATGTACGAACGAAATTATAAATATCACTTTACCTATAAGGTACCGTCTGTTACTTATTATCCACGTAAGTCGACTTCTATATATGAAGTAAAGGAAATAATTACTTTTAACCGCTGACATAATGGGATGAATAAGAAACTGCATACGCAGGTGAAGAGGATGTTTCACAGAAGATAAGTCGGAGATTGTTGGTGAGGAGAACTTTTGATAACGGGACGTTATGTTAAGTAGATATGTATAGATTATTCATAAAAAATTAATCATTCCTTCTTTTAATTGATTTCATAAAGTTTTTTACACATAATTGTAACTAAGGGGGATGATTCCAAGTTGAGTAAACGGAATATTAGCACAACAGTTTCAGGAGATTTAATTGTTACCCATCTGATTGGCAAAATTGAAACAGATGATGTTAACGAATGGTTTAAAGGATTCGAGACAGTTTGTCAGCAATTCATTTCTGAAGGTCGGAAATACAAATTGTTGGTAGATAGAAAAGGGTACACTCCAAATCATTTTTCAGTTCAAAAAGCATGGAAAGATAAGTTTTTCAATGAAAACATTTTGAATCATAGTAAAGCAATTGCGTTTCTTCTTGAGGAAGGAGAGATAATGAATTATTTACAACAGTCCAATACAAAAGAATCTGTAAGTTTTTTTGATAATTATGAACAAGCATTGATTTGGTTGAATGAATATCCAATATAAAACCTTTAGGACTAGCATTTAGCTAATCCTTTTTTGCTGAAATCGAAACTATCGATAACGATAATTATGTAAATGAGCTGTCCATATGGGCAGTTTATTGTATTTTTTGCGTAGCGTGGGCTTTTGTTAATATGTTGGCGGGACCCAATCGCCATCAAGCGAACAGAACGGGTTGTCCCAAAACGATAAAAATGAACTTCGTTGTTATAAAAGACACAGCTTTTTAGAAAGTTATTAGTTATGGCTTAACAAGTATTTTTGATCAAACCTCAGTCAAAATTACAGAAAGAAGAGTTTCTAAGAAAAAGAGGGTTACAGGAAGAAAGTTCAATAATTGTCACAATTTCTGTGTAAGTTTAATGAAGTAATATGTAATAATTTAACTATAGGGTTATTTGAATGTAATGGAGATAAATAGTTGGGTACGAAGTTTTGAGATTTTGTATTTAATTGTTCATTTTCGTTATATGTGTTTAACCCTCACTTACATCTATGCTCTTAATATAGTAAGAAATTTAATAGGAGGGGACTAGTAGCATGAATAAAAAAATTCTAGGGCAGTTTAGAAAAATGGCTACAAATAAAAAAGGGATAAGTGTTGCTGCAGTAGCGGTAGGAATTATGAGTACAACTTTAATTCCTCAAAATGCCTATGCACATGGATTCGTTGAAAAACCAGGTAGCCGTGCGGCTTTATGTAGTCAAAATTATGGAGCGCTGAATTCAAATTGTGGAAATATAATGTATGAACCGCAAAGTTTAGAAGCCCCTAAAGGATTTCCACAAGGTGGACCAGCAGATGGGAAAATTGCTTCAGCAGGGGGGATGTTTGGTGGGATTCTCGATCAACAAACAGCTGATCGATGGTTTAAGAACACGATTAAGGGTGGAGAAAATACATTCACTTGGAAATACACAGCTCCTCATTCAACAAGTCAATGGCACTACTACATCACGAAAAAGGGATGGAATCCAAATAAACCTTTAACAAGAGCAGATTTTGAACCGATAGGAACTGTAAAACATAATGGTTCTGCAGCATCTAATAATTTATCACATAAAATTAATGTACCAACTGACCGTAGTGGGTATCATGTCATTTTAGCGGTATGGGATGTAGCTGATACTGTAAACGCTTTCTATAGTGTGATCGATGTGAATCTAATAAATGATGAAAAACCAGATACAGAAGCACCAACCCAGCCATCTGGACTACAAGTAGTAAAAACTACCTCAAATAGTGTAGAACTTAATTGGAAACCTGCAACAGACAATGTAGGGGTGAAAGAATATCAGGTGTTACGTAATGGGGAATTAATTAATACTGTAGTTGGTACAAGTGTAGTTGATAAAAAGTTAAGTCCAAATACAGAGTATACGTATACAGTAAAATCAGTTGATGCTACAGGGAATATATCTAAGGAAAGTGAAACATTAGTTATGAAAACAACAGAGGAAAAACCAGATACAGAAGCACCAACTCAGCCTAAAGGATTACACAGTATGGGAACCACTATGAATAATATTGACTTAATGTGGAGTCCATCTGAAGATAATGTAGATGTGAGCCATTATATTATATACAGAGAAGTTGGAGAAGCTATGAAAGAAATAGGTACTGCTAATACAACTTCATTTATCGATAAGAATTTGAAAGCGAATACAACATATAAGTATGTAGTTTCTGCTGTTGATACATCTGGTAATGAATCAATGAAAAGTGATGCTTTAACGGTTACAACAAAAGGACAAGAAAACTCTTATGAACAATGGGATGCGTATAAAGCGTATAAAACAGGAGATAGAGTAGTTCATGAGGGAAAGGTGTACGAAGCAGTTCAGAGCTATCAAGGGAATGGGGATCTGAATTGGATTTTTGCCTTATCATTATGGAAAGAAGTGAACTAATGATGTCAATATTGATTCCTTTTAATTTTTAAATAATGGGAAACTTATGCTTCTTATTACAAGAATAAATCAGCGTCTCTTTATACTGCACCTCCAATTGTTAGACACAGTCTACAAATGGAGGTGCAGTTTTTTATGACAATGTTAAAGCTAAAGTTAGAAATATTTCTTTGCTTTGAGTAGAATAGTAAGAATAAAAGTATATATGTGGAGGGACAGATGGTGGATTTTTGTAAACTGGAGGATGTATTTCGTCATAAGAAAGTACATGCATTTCTTGTATATCAAAAAGGTGAGTACATAACAAAGTATTATAAGGAAAAAGAAAATGCAAATCATGTATATAAAATAAATTCTGTTACGAAAAGTATTTTGTCTCTCTTAATTGGTATAGCAATTGATAAAGGATATATAGAGGATATACATATTCCGATAAGGCAGTGGATTGAACATGTCCCAAAAGATAAACAACAACTAACACTTTATCATGTATTAACTATGACAACTGGAGAGGAGTGGAAAGAATTTGGAGATGGTGTTGTATTTCCTAATGATTTTGTTGAATCGAATCATTGGATTACATACGTTTTACAACGTCCACTCGTCGAAGCACCAGGAACAAAAATGAACTATAATTCGGGATCCTCTCATTTGTTAAGTTATATTTTACAAATTGCAACGGGAATGACAACAGTGGAGTTTGCAAAACGATATGTATTCGAGCCTTTAGAGATTACTGAGTATGAATGGCAACAAGATCCACAAGGAATTTATGTTGGTGGATTTGGTATGAAAATGAAAAGCGAAGACCTATTGAAATTAGGAATCTTATGTTTACAAGAAGGATACTGGAATGGGAAACAGATTGTATCATCAAGCTGGATAAAAGAATCAACGATTCCGCGTTATCAAACATATGGGCATGTGGGAGCGTATGGATATCATTGGTGGATTGTAGATCACAAAAGATTTCACATACCGTATTGTATATATTTTGCAATGGGATATGGAGGACAATATATATTTGTTGTTCCAGAATTAGAGCTTGTTGCTGTTATAAGCAGTAAAATGCCAAAGCGCGGATTAGTTCCCTTAAAACAGTTTATTGCTCATTTGCAAGAAAATCTGTATGTGTAGAAGAGTGATTAGAGTACAATTCCCATCACTTAAAACTTAATTTTATCCCGCTATTTTAGGGCAGTAAGACTCCCACCTCAAGATGCAGAGAGAAGCAAGGAAGATAGGTGGGGGTAGGGCTGCCCGTAACAGCCCGATTGGTGAGGGCTCATAATCAGTGGGGGATGAAAAAAAACCCCACTGATTAAAGTTTCACTTTATTTACGATGTAGCTTATATACGATACAGTAGAACTAAAGGGAGATGAAATATGAAAAGAAAGAAACTAATAGGTAGCATGATGTGCAGTGTATTCTTATTCGCATCATGTGATATATCAAATGATGAAATCGAAACGAAAGCACAAGATTATGCGAAAGCAGAATATGGAATTTCTGTTAATTTAAATCGAGTTGACATAAAAGGGGACGAAAAAGATTTATTATGGGGTCCAGATCTTCGTACCGCTTATGTGCAACAAGTTGATGAACCGCACGTGCAATTTCAACTCGATTTTGAGGGGCAAATTGCTCCTAAAGTAGAGAATGATAACTATAAAGTAAAGAAACAAGCACATGATGTGCAGGAGAAATTTCATACATATTATGAAGAAATAGGGGATCATACGCTATTTACGTTTCATCAAATACAGACGGGAGATACTGTTTTTGATAAAAAAACTGAGAAAGAAATCAAAAAGAAAAATCAGAAGACGTATGTTACCGGAGTATTTCAAAGTAATATCTTTTTAGATATAAACAATTCCGAGCATATGGAACAATTAGCGGAAGTTGCAAGAAAAGTTCAATCATTTAATAAAACAATTGAAAATGATAGGATAGTTATAGAGGATATCACCATTTTGCTTCCAAACGCTAAGCAACATTTACTCCCAAATATTCCTGTAGACTACATATTAACTGCAGAAAATGCGAAACAGACGTTAGAAAAGAAAAATGAATATAAGAAAGCTTTACAGTTGACAAAGTAAAAAAGGAAATCTTTTAAGGTTTCCTTTTTTAAATAAGTATACAGTTTTTATTAATCGAAATTTCTTTTACCCATTCGTTTTTTGAAAGGTAATCCTCAAAAGTTTCTCCGTTTTCGTCTCAAATTCTATATGAACAAAAACACCATATTCTTTCCCGTTTTCACGTAACCAAAGTTTAAACTTTTCGACAGTCACATGAATAGTCTTTGGTGTTCTACCGATATGAAGATAATCAATAATCTTTGCTTTCGGATATTTTTCTTTCGTTTTTTCTACTGCTAGTTTCCCCCATTTTGCATAGGGCGGCTGTGCATGAACAATAGATAATCCGTCGTATGTATGAAAAGATGTTGATAAAAGTACAACACTTAACATGAAATATGTGCAAAGTCGTTTCATAAATAAACTCCTTTTTAATTTTTTTCTATTGTTTGCATAGAACAAAAAACATATAACTGTGGATTTTTTTGTCTTCTTTACATAAAAGCGCGCCGTTTACAAAACATAACCATGAATTCATTACTGTCTTTAAGGAGGGAAATACATGCGTAAAATAAGTATTCTAAAAATACTCATTTTACTTGTACTGATTAGTATATCCGTCATCGTAAGTAGCGAGCAAACAAAAAATGTACAGGCCTTTTCTAATCAAGTCATTCAAAGAGGGGCATCTGGAGAAGATGTCATCGAATTGCAATCACGCCTGAAATATAACGGATATTATACAGGAAAAGTAGATGGTGTATTTGGATGGGGTACATATTGGGCACTGCGAAACTTTCAGCAAAAATTTGGATTACCGGTTGATGGACTAGCGGGTCCAAAAACAAAACAAATGCTTGTGAAAGCAACGAAATATGAGAAATCGACTGCCAATAAAAGCGGTGGCGGTCAAAGTAATAAGCCAGCGCAAAACAAAGGGACCAATGTTCCAAATGGTTATTCTCAAAATGATATTCAATTAATGGCTAATGCGGTCTACGGCGAAGCGAGAGGAGAGCCGTATATTGGACAAGTTGCAGTTGCAGCGGTAATTTTGCACCGTGTAACGAGTCCATCGTTTCCGAATACAGTTTCGGGTGTTATTTTTGAGCCGCGTGCCTTTACAGCAGTTGCCGACGGCCAAATTTATTTAACGCCAAATGAAACAGCGAAAAAAGCAGTATTAGATGCGATAAATGGCTGGGATCCAACTGGAAATGCGCTTTATTATTTCAATCCAGACACTGCAACGAGTAAGTGGATTTGGAGTCGTCCGCAAATTAAAAAAATTGGTAAACATATTTTCTGTAAATAGAGCGGAGGTGGAAAGATGTTACGAGGTATTATCATTGTACTATTAACAATTGGTGTTGTGGGGACAGGATATTGGGGCTATAAAGAGCATCAAGAGAAGAATGCGGTATTGATTCGAGCAGAAAACAATTATCAGCGAGCGTTTCATGATTTAGCATACGAGGTCGATTTATTACACGATAAAATCGGAACAACTTTAGCGATGAATTCACGTTCTTCTTTATCGCCAGCACTGGCGGATGTATGGCGTCTTACATCTGAAGCGCGATCAGATGTTGGACAGCTTCCTTTAACATTATTACCCTTTAATAAAACAGAAGAATTTTTGGCGAATATCGGTGATTTTAGTTACCGCACAGCTGTTCGCGATTTAGAAAAAGAGCCACTCAATGACAAAGAATATAAAACGTTACAAAGTTTATATGCCAATGCAAAGAATATTCAAGATGAACTTCGCAAAGTACAGCATCTTGTACTGAAAAATAATTTACGCTGGATGGATGTAGAGCTTGCGCTTGCATCAAATAAAGATCCAGCCGATAACACAATTATCGATGGGCTGAAAACAGTTGAAAAAAATGTAACATCATATGCTTCAACAAATTTTGGACCTACTTTTACGAGTTTGCAGAAAAAAGAAAAAGGTGGGTTTCAAGCTGAAGGAAAACCAATTTCAAAAGATGAAGCAGTTAAAATCGCAAAACGATTTTTAAACTTAAAAGGAAATGAAAAAGTAGAAGTTGAGAAAAGTGGAAAAGGTGCAAAAGAATCTTTTTATAGTGTGAAAATTAAAGATCCAAAAACAAATAATGAGTTTTATATGGATATTACCGGAAAAGGTGGATATCCAATTTGGGTCATAAATAACCGTGAGATTAAAAAACAAAAGGTTAGTTTAAATGACGCAGGAAACAAAGGATTAGCGTTTTTGAAAAAACATAGGTTTACAAATATGGAACTGTATGATAGTTCACAATATGATAATGTTGGCGTATTTACGTACGTGGCAAATGAAAATGGGGTGCGGATTTACCCTGAAGCCATTCAAATGAAAATTGCATTAGATGATGGATCGATTGTTGGTTTTTCAGCAAAAGAATATTTAGCATCTCATCAGAGTCGAAGCATCCCAACCGCAACATTATCAGCTGCTGAGGCAAGAAAAAAAATCAATCCAGATGTGAAGGTAATGGAAGAACGTAAAGCGATTGTTGTAAATGATTTGCATAAAGAAGTACTGTGTTATGAATTTATAGGGACGTTAGGGAAAGATACGTATCAAATCTTTATTAATGCAAATGATGGAACAGAAGAGAAAGTGAAGAAGATGCAAGCTGTGGAACATATGTATGATTAAACATCAAGAATAAGGTGGTGAACAGAATGAGAAAGTATATATATATGCTGATGATTAGTTTAACTATCACTGGCTGCAGCGTCGGAACAAAAGATAATGCACGCGAAAAGCCAGAACAAAAAAATGTATCTATGCGTAATGTTACTTATACGAACCATAACAAACCAAATGAACAAGTAGCAGATCATCTCGCCTCTTTAGCAGCGAGTATACCGGGCGTGCGAGATGCAACGGCGGTTGTTATCGGTAAATATGCTGTTGTTGGTATCGATGTAAAAGCAAAGTTGGATCGTTCTCGCGTTGAATCCATTAAATATTCTGTTGCAGAAAGCTTAAAGCATGATCCGAACGGTGCAAATGCTGTTGTTGTCGCAGATGTTGATACGTATGAACGACTGAAACAAATGGGAAAGCAAATTAGACATGGCAAAGCGGGAGAAGGAATTCTTGATGAACTGGCTGCTATTGTCGGCCGTGTCATGCCGCAAGTGCCAAATGATATGATTGAAAATAAAGAAACAGATCCAATAAAAGATAATGATAAGCAGTTGCCGAAAAACGAAGAAAATGAGTTGAAAAAGGAACAGAAAGATCAATCGAATCATCACTTGCAAAGATAAGAAAAATCCCGCGTGTGGAAAGCGCGGGATTTTTCTTATCAAATAAATAGTGAAAATTCAGTTTGTTAATAAAGGAATATATGGTTTAATAAAAATAAAGAGAAAAAAGGTAGTTTTATAAACTAGAAAGAATGGGGAAATGAAAATGAGCATACATACAGAAAACATTAAACTTGTTCCCTACAAAGAGGAATATAAAGAAAAAATCGCAACATTCACTTTACCCAGTGAACAAGTTCAGTTTACAGCGAATCCAAGTGACTTACTTGAAAAAGCAAAAGAAGACCTTACAAAACATGTCGTTGTGATTGTAGATCAAGATGTTCCAGTTGGTATTTTTGCACTTCAAACAGGAGAAATCGTTAAGGAATATACAAATAATTCTGATGCATTATTGTTAGTTTCTTTTTCAGTTGATTATGAAAAACAAGGAAAAGGCTATGCGAAAAGAGGATTGCGTTTACTAAAAGAATATGTCACAGCGTACTTTTCAGGAACAAATGAAGTTGTTTTAGCTGTAAATGAACGAAATATTCCAGCACAAAAAGTATATTTAAAAGTTGGTTTTGAAGATAGAGGACAAAGAAAAATGGGGCCGATTGGAAGACAACTTATTTTATACTTACCAATATAAAAACAGGAATGAATTGTGTAAAAAATGATTTTTTAATAAAATCGTTTAAAACTGTCAGTTAAGATATTTCATGAAAGGGTGTGCCAAATATGTCTATGAGTATTCTTGCCTTAGTATCCATACTATTATGGGGTGCAGTGACACATGAACTCAGTAAACCTTCAAAAAAGCAAAATAACAGAAAGATTATAACTTTAACATCTTTAGGCTCTTTATCAACACTCGTTATCACTATTTCACTTATTCAAAATTTTTCGTTTTAAAAGAGAGGTTATCTCATGCATTTGTTTGTCTGCAATTAAGCGCAATCGTGGAAGATTACTTTGATTTAAACGATTATATTGTTATTTATTTTAGTGAAAATGAAATTACTATTTAAAATGCCGTTCTATTTCCGAACGGTATTTTGTATGTTTAGAGACTTTCTTTTCTTCAACATAAGTAAATTTATGTTATATATCAATTTTTGAATATCATCTTATAGAAAACAACTCTATCTGTTACGATATAATATGTTATTATTAATTAGTTTGAATATAAAAATGAAATAAGGGAAGATAAGTATGCAACAACTAAGAAAATGGAATTTAATTGGAGGAAGAGTTGTAAAAACGGGGATTGCTGTTTTTTTAACTGTACTTGTTTGTGACTTTTTGCAAATCCCTACAATTTTTGCGGTTATTACTGCTATTGTAACGATAGAACCAACTGCAACAGACTCGATTAAAAAAGGACTGATTCGTTTTCCAGCTTCAACGATTGGATCAGCATATGCTATGACATTTACCTTTTTATTTGGTCACCAAGCGATTTCTTATGCCTTAGCAGCTATGCTTACAATTGTAACGTGTCAGAAATTGAAATTACATGCGGGTACATTAGTCGCTACATTAACAGCAGTAGCAATGATTCCAATTACAGCCGATCATTACTTTACAGCCTTTTTAGTGCGGTTAGCGACGACGTCAACTGGAATTATCGTTTCTACTTTAGTAAATTTCTTTATTTTACCGCCGCATTATGCAAAAACAATTGTTGATTGTAAAACGGAATTATTTTCGAAAACAGCAACTATTATGGAAGAATGGTTACAGCAAGCTATAAATGGAGAACAAATAAAAAAGGAAACAGTTCATCACATTTCCAAATTAACAACACTTTTGCATAAAGCAATACAATTTGTACAATATGAGCAAAAGGATTGGAAATATCATCGGCATACGAAAAATGAAATGCGCAGCTTTTTAGCCATTCAAAAGGAACTTCACATCCTTCAGCAAATTATTTATCACTTAGATAATTTAACTCGTGTATCTACAACAGAATGTAAATGGTCACAAAAAGAAAAAGAGACACTATATAAAGTGATTCTTTCCACGATTCATATATTGCGTAATCATTGTTATAAAATGGATTACAAACATTATCAATTAATAGACGAGTTAGATCAACTCTTTTGGGAACATAAAAATGATTTAGCAAAGCATAAACCAGATGATTATTATCATCATTTTTCAAGTGAAGCTATTATCTTATTTGAGGTATTATCAATTCATGACATGTTAGAAGAATTGGAACGAGTTTGTAAAAAATATAAAGAAGAAGGAATTCCTCTGTAAAAGAATTCCTTCTTCTTTATATCCTTTATTCTGTTAGCTCGATTGTTGAGGGCTTTTAATCAGTGGGGGATGGAGCCTTCCTACTGATTAAAATTTCACTTTATTGATGTCGTTTTGAAACAATACATTCAACAAGTGGAATCACAATAAATGACGAGCAAAGCGCAAGGAACAAAGGAAGGTTTTGAATGTTATCAAGTGAATAGAAAGCAGAAAACCCTTCTGTCCAAATCAATAAAAGAAACAAAATAATGACTAATACGAAATATCCAATTTTGAAGCTTTTATATGTAATATGTTATCCTATTTCATCTTGACTTTCTTTTGAAACACCATTTGGATCTCCCCATGTTATATGATTTATCAAATAGCTAAGTATTAAAGAACCAGCAAAAATGGTACTGCCACCAATGATACCTCTGGTTATATATTGATGTATGGCATATGCAAGTATACTAAGCAATGAGAATATAATAACCAAGAAAATCAACTTACTCCGATTCATCGTATGCACCTCTTTTTTGAACAACAAAAGTTATCGCATTTGTTTTTAACTGAATGGATTTTTCATTGCGAGTGATATTATAGGATAATTCTTTTACTTTCATATGTATTTCTTTCCAACCTTTATAAGTGCTTTTCAATATATCCAACATTGTTTCAGTAGGAAGATTGACTTCTATTAATACGTCTCGTTCTTCATTTGTTTCTATATCAAATTCTTGAACATTAGAATTTATAACGAAGCAATTGATTCCGTTCTGTTTTGTCCCTCGTTTTATTAATAAAAGTGCTTTTTGAAATGCTTCTGTTGAGTTTACATGCTCTAAACTAGATACTGCAATAATATAATCATAGCTATCTGGTTGAATAGGAAAGTTTTCAATAGCAGATTGGATGGGTTCTATCGCTTCGGAAACATGATATTTTTTACTATTTATGATTAAATTACTTAATGCAGAGTCAAGTAAATCAACACATGTAATTGTACCGCCCCCACGTATTATCTTTTGGGCAATTGGAATACTATTTCTACCAACACCGCAACCGAGATCAAGCACTTTGACCTGTGCTTGATCATCGAAATATTGCATCATATCCACGATTGTTTTTACCGGCTTATAAAGCCATGATCCAGCTTCAAACAATTTATATTGCTCATAACAAAGATCGTGATATTTTTTCTCTTCTTTTCTAATATAATCTATTCGCTCCATCTTTCACCTCTAATTTTACGATTAAATAAGCATATTATTTTGAAACGTTACGGCTATGAAAAAGAAGATTACCACTTATTCATTACAAATCTAACTTATATATATTCGCCAAAAAAGAGTATACACCTTGCATTTTTGAGAAATTTTACAATTAAACCTTAAAAATAATATATAACAATATTTTACTTTTAGGAAATTGGAGTTTACAAATTTTTGAGATGAGTGATGAAATGTATCGTATAGGAAAAGAACATATCATATATGTATGTCACCTTAAAATACACCATGCCTATAAATGGAGGCTGGAAGTAGAGTTGTTTTTGAAACATATGATTGTTTTGAAAATCAAATTCAATCAGAAAATGTTGCGTTTCAAGAGCTAGATTGGAATCAGATTAATCTAGCTGGGCCTGGATATGTTAAGGGAGCTGAGTTAGGTGATAAAAATAAGAATATTTTCAAAATAGTTTGAGGTTCTTTCTTTTGTGTGTATAATTAAGGAAAGCGCTTTACTTTTTTAAGAGAAAGTATTCGTTTAATTTGACAAGAAGAAATGGAGAAAAGGGTATGACATTAGTAAAAATGAAAGATATTTTAGAAGAAGCAATGGAGAAAAATTATGGAGTTGGAGCTTTTAGTGTTGCTAATATGGAAATGGTAATAGGGGCTATTAGAGCAGCAGAAGAATTACGCTCCCCGCTAATTTTACAAATTGCTGAAGTTCGGTTGAATCATTCGCCAATTCATTTGATTGGTCCTTTAATGGTAGCGGCAGCAAAAGAAGCGGATGTTCCTGTAGCAGTTCATTTTGACCATGGCATGACGATTGAAAAAATAAAACAAGCATTAGAAATTGGGTTTAGTTCTGTCATGTATGATGGCTCTCACTATCTATTACAAGAAAACATTGAAAATACAAAAGCAGTAGTTGCATTAGCGAAACAATATGGTGCAACGGTCGAAGCTGAGATTGGTAGAGTTGGGGGAAGTGAGGATGGATCTGAAGATATAGAAATCTCTCTAACTAGCGTAGAAGAGGCAAAACATTTTGCTAAGGAAACAGGTGTAGATGCGCTGGCCATTGCTATTGGAAATGCACATGGCATGTATAAAGGGGATCCGCACTTACACTTTGATCGCTTGCAAGAAATTGCGCAACAAGTTAAGGTGCCGCTTGTTTTACATGGCGGTTCAGGTATTTGTGCAGAAGACTTTCAGCAATGTATTCAATACGGTATTCGGAAAGTGAATGTGGCGACTGCTACGTTTCACAATGTAATCCACATGATTAACAATTTCGTTCAAGCTACCCCTTATACAGATTATTTTAAACTTCATCAAGATGTTATTCAGGCAGCGTACGAAAATGTAAAGAAGCATATAGAGATATTCGGAAGTTACCACAAAATATAAATATATAATTGAATTATTTAAAAATATTCAGTATACTAAAAACAAATAGTTAAGCGCTTTCCTAATCTATCTATGCACGGGAGGTTGGTTAGGATATGTTAAATGTTGGAATTATAGGTGTAGGAAGAATTGGAAAGCTTCACATCGAAAATTCAGTTTATATACCGGAAATGAATGTTGTAGCTATTTCAGATGTAAATATTGATGCACTTCATGGCTGGGCAAAGGAAAGAGGAATAAATAAAGTAACGAATAATTATCATGATATTTTACAAGATGATAACATACAGGCTATATGTATTTGTTCTCCAACAAATACGCATGCAACTCTTATAAAAGAAGCTGCATTAGCAGGAAAACATATTTTTTGTGAAAAACCAATTAGTTTTATAGAAAAAGAGACGAAGGAAGCATTAGAAGTAGTTGAAAAGAGCGGTGTAAAACTACAAGTTGGCTTTAACCGTCGCTTTGATCATAATTATAAACGCGTGCGTGATCTTATCATGTCTGGCGAGTTAGGAGAACCACATATTTTAAAAATCACTTCCCGTGATCCAGAGCCACCAAATGCAAATTATATTCAAACTTCTGGTGGAATGTTCATGGATATGACCATTCATGACTTTGATATGGCTCGTTTTGTGATGAACAGTGAAGTAACTGAAGTATATGTACAAGGTGCGAATTTAATTGATCCTATATTTTCTGAATATGAGGATATCGATACTGCTATTATTACATTAACATTCGCAAATGGTGCGATTGGAGTTATTGATAACAGCCGCAAAGCAGCATATGGTTATGATCAAAGAATAGAGTTGTTTGCAGAAAAAGGATGTATAAGCACAGAAAATGATTGTCCATCAACTGTCCGCATTTCAACAGCAAACGGTGTCATGCAAGACAAGCCGCTACATTTCTTTTTAGAGCGCTATAAAGAGGCTTATATTACAGAGATTCAATTGTTTGTGCACTCTATTTTAAATGATGAAGTTGTAATTTGTAGTGGAAACGACGGGTTACAAGCAGAACGCATTGCCCATGCAGCAAAAGAATCACTGCGATTGAAACAACCTGTTAAAATCAATCATCCATTACTATTGAGTAAATGAGGGAGATGAAAGTTATGGCAAATTTAATCGTAAGCCCGCATGAAAGAGAAGAAAATGGGCGCATTGTATCTGTAACACCAGAATCAGCAGGATGGAAATATGTTGGATTTGAATTATTTTCTTTAAAACAAGGAGAGACTTTGCAAGAAGTAACAAATGATAAAGAAGTTTGCCTTGTTCTATTAAGCGGAAAAGCAAATGTTGCGACGAAGGAAGAGCGCTTTGAAAATATTGGAGAGCGTATGAGTGTTTTTGAAAAGATTCCACCATACTCAGTCTATGTACCAAATCAAGAGCAATTTCATGTCGAAGCATTAACAGATGTAGAATTAGCTGTTTGTTTAGCGCCGGGAAAAGGTACATATAAAGCGCGTCTTATTGCGCCAAATAATGTTGGTGTACAAGACCGAGGTTATGGACATATGACACGTAAAATTCATAATATTTTACCAGAAGATCAAGAGGCAGATAGTTTATTAGTTGTAGAAGTATATACACCAGAAGGGAATTGGTCTAGTTATCCACCTCATAAACATGATCAGGATAATTTGCCTCACGAATCCTATTTAGAGGAAACATATTACCATGAAGTAAATCCGAAACAAGGATTTATTATGCAACGCGTATACAATGATGATCGTACGCTTGATGAGGCATTAATTGTGAAGAATCGTGATGTTGTACTTGTACCAGAAGGGTATCATCCTGTTTCAGCGCCTCCAGGCTATGAGTCCTACTATTTAAATGTAATGGCAGGACCGGTGCGTACATGGAAATTTCATAATGACTCAGATCATGAATGGCTATTTGAAGGTGTAATGAAATAAATTGTATGTAAATATTTTTTTTATACTATATCGTTTATAAGCAGTATGTCTATGCATGGGCATACTGCTTATTTTTTGTAAGAAGAAAGAAGATATGTGCAGCTGGAATGAAGGGAGTTCCGCTCAAGATGAAAAATTTAAGTTTCGTATGATATACTGAAAGGAAGATAACGTTATGAGAAGAGAAGTGGGAGACAATGAAAACGACTATTTATGATGTGGCGAAAGAAGCGGGGGTTTCAATTGCAACCGTTTCAAAGGTAGTGAATGGTACTGGGAAAATTAGTGAAAAAACAAAAAAACATGTATTAGAAGTAATGGATCGCTTGCATTACCAACCTAGCGTTGTCGCTTCTGCATTAACTGGAAAAAAAACGCATACGATCGGCCTTCTAGTTCCAGATATTGCAAACCCGTTTTTTTCGGAAGTTGCACGCGCATTAGAAGACTCCGCTGAAGAAAAGGGATTCAATGTTATTATGTGCAGCACGGACAATAACGATGAAAAAGGAAGGAAATATATTTCTTTATTGTTGAGAAAGCGTGTAGATGGTTTAATTATTGCTACAAGTTTTCAGGATACAACACACATAAAAAAACTTGTTGAAAAACATATTCCCGTTGTACTATTTTCAACGGACATACCAGCATTATCTGTTGATATGGTGTCGGTGGATGATTATAAAGCTGCTTTTCAAGCGATGGATTATTTATTATCCCTCGGACATAAGCGTATTGGTCTAATTGCTGAACAAACAACAAGTAGTAAATATCGTATTCAAGGTTACAAAGATGCATTAGAAGCAGCCGGAGTGAAAGTGGATGAAAAATTAATTCATTATACAGAAGCTGCAACAATAAAAAACGGAAAGCAAATCACAAAATTATTATTTGAGGAAAAAGATCGTCCCACAGCAATTTTTGCCTGTAATGACATATTAGCTGCGGGTGTCATGCAAGGGGCGAAAGAAGAAGGAATACAAATTCCATCAGAACTCTCGATTATTGGTTTTGATAATACCATTTTAGCGGATATTTGTTATCCACCATTAACAACAATTGCACAGCCTATTCAAGAGATGGCTGAACAAACGACAAGTCTATTAATTCATCAAATTGAACATAAAGATAAGCCTAAACAGCGGATATTATTAGTACCGGAATTAATGATTCGGAAGTCAACAGCAAAAATATCATAAATTTAATATTTTGTACCATAATATTTTAACGGGTATACATATCATTATTTTAACCTCTATTTTCTTCTAAATAAAATAGAGGTTATTTATTTAGGAGAAAATAGAGAAATTTACATGTATTTTTTATTTGTGCATACTATCACAATAAATTTTATTAATAAAACAACTAGCAAAAAAATTTAGAAAATAATAAAATATGTATTTATTTTTTAGAATTTATTCGTTATAATTCAATCAAGGGAAAGCGCTTAACTAAAAATACTTTCTCTACTATGTGTATTAGTAACGTTTTATTTAAGGTTTTATTAAATAAAATGTTTTTTATTAGAATAAAAAGAAAGCGGTTACTTTGATGAGGGGGAAGAGATAGTGGACATGTTACAAATCGCAAACGATCGACCTCTTGATTTTTTAGCGTTAGGAAGAGCATGCATTGATTTAAATGCAAATGAGATCAATCGTCCGATGGAAGAAACAATAACTTTTACAAAATATGTAGGGGGTTCACCAGCGAATATTGCTGTTGGAACAGCTACGTTAGGTTTAAAAAGTGGATTCATTGGAAAAGTAGCAGATGACCAAATGGGTCGCTTTATTACAAACTATTTGAAAGAAAAGAAGATTGATACAGAGAATGTCATTGTAGATAAAACAGGTGCAGTTACAGGATTAGCATTTACTGAGATTAAGAGTCCAGAAGAATGTAGCATCTTAATGTACCGTGATAATGTGGCAGATTTGAAGCTTGAAGTAAAAGAAGTTTCAGAGAAATATATTGCACAGGCAAAAGCGCTCCTTATCTCAGGAACAGCTCTTGCAGCAAGTCCTTCACGTGAAGCCACTTTTGCAGCATTACATTATGCGAGAAAACATAACGTTGTTGTATTTTTTGACTTAGATTATCGACCATATACGTGGACATCTGAAGCAGATACAGCCATGTATTACAATCTTGCAGCTGAAAAATGTGACGTGATTATTGGTACACGAGAAGAATTTGAAATGATGGAAGGAATCATAGGAGATGCGAAAGCTAAAGATGAAGTGATTGCTCAAAAATGGTTTGATCATCATGCGAAAATTGTTGTAATCAAGCACGGTTCGGAAGGGTCTATTGCTTATACAAAAGATGGTCATGCATATAAAGGAAGTATCTTTAAAACAAAAGTATTAAAAACTTTCGGTGCTGGTGATTCATATGCCTCTGCTTTTATATACGGATTGATGAAAGGCTGGGACGTGCCAAAAGCGATGGAATTTGGAAGCGCTTCAGCAGCAATTGTCATTTCGAAGCATAGTTGTTCAGATGCAATGCCGACAGTGGAAGAAATTCAGCAGTTTATTACAGAAGCAAAAGAAACATCCATTTCTTAATCATGAAGGAGGAAATTAAAATGACTCAAGTAGCAGTTCAAACAGTAAAAAACTATATCGACGGTGAATGGAAAGAATCACATTCCTCTAAAATAGAACCCGTATACAATCCAGCAACTGGAGAAGTTATTGCACACGTTCCGCTTTCTACAAAAGAAGAAGTAGATGAAGCTGTACAAGTTGCTAAAAAGGCATTTCAAACATGGTCCAAAACGCCGGTACCAAAACGTGCAAGAATCATGTTTAAATATCAACAATTGCTAGTTGAACATTGGGATGAACTAGCAAAAATGGTCACAATCGAAAACGGGAAAAACTTTAAAGAAGCATATGGAGAAGTACAACGTGGTATTGAGTGTGTTGAATTTGCAGCCGGTGCTCCAACATTAATGATGGGAAAACAACTTCCTGATATTGCAACGAATTTAGAATCTGGTATGTATCGTTATCCAATTGGAGTAGTTGGCGGAATTACACCATTTAACTTCCCGATGATGGTGCCTTGCTGGATGTTCCCATTAGCGATTGCTTGCGGTAATACATTTGTATTAAAACCATCTGAACGCACGCCATTATTAGCTTGTCGCTTAGTAGAATTATTAGAAGAAGCCGGCCTTCCAAAAGGGGTATTAAATATTGTTCATGGTGCTCATGATGTAGTAAATGGCTTATTAGAGCATAAGCATGTTAAAGCGATTTCATTCGTTGGTTCACAACCAGTTGCTGAATATGTATATAAAACAGCTTCTGCAAACTTAAAACGAGTACAAGCGTTAGCAGGTGCGAAAAATCATTCAATCGTTTTAAATGACGCAGACCTTGATTTAGCAGCAACCCAAATTATAAATGCAGCATTCGGTTCGGCGGGTGAGCGCTGCATGGCATGTTCTGTTGTAGCTGTACAAGAGGAAGTAGCTGATAAGCTGATTGAAAAACTTGTTGAAGCATCTCATGCAATGCAAATTGGTAACGGTTTAGAAGAAAATGTTTTCTTAGGACCTGTAATTCGCGATGGTCATAAAGAACGTACACTGCAATACATTGAAACAGGTATACAAGAAGGAGCAACTCTTGTTCGCGATGGCCGAAATGATGTGGAAGTAAATGGAGAAGGGTATTTTGTTGGACCAACAATTTTTGATCATGTAACACAAGAAATGAAAATTTGGCAAGATGAAATCTTTGCACCGGTCCTATCTATTGTACGTGTGAAAACATTAGAAGAAGCAATTGAGCTAACAAATGAATCAAGATTTGCAAACGGTGCTTGTATCTTTACAAATGACGGTGGTAAAGTTCGTGTGTTCCGCGAAAATATAGATCCAGGTATGTTAGGAGTAAATGTCGGTGTACCAGCTCCAATGGCATTTTTCCCATTCTCTGGTTGGAAAGATTCATTCTATGGCGATTTACATGCAAATGGTCCGGATGGTGTGGAATTTTATACAAGAAAGAAAATGATTACAACTCGCTGGGCGTAATAAAGGTAAATAGCAGAGAGTCTCATTTCTCTCTGCTATCACTTCCTTTTTAAAGAAAGCGCTTAACTTTAAGGTAAGGCAGGTTGAAAAGAATGGATACAATTCGTTTAACAACAGCACAGGCGTTAGTTAAATTTTTAAATCAGCAATATATACAGTTTGATGAGAGAGAAGAAAAATTTGTGAAAGGAATTTTCACAATCTTCGGTCATGGTAATGTATTAGGAATTGGGCAAGCTTTGGAAGAAAATAGCGGAAGCTTAGAAGTATATCAGGGGAAAAATGAACAAGGAATGGCGCAGGCTGCGGTAGCATTTGCAAAACAAAAACATCGGAAACAAATTATGGCTTGTACATCTTCAGTAGGGCCAGGTGCGGCAAATATGATTACAGCAGCAGCAACAGCAACAGCAAATAATATTCCTGTTTTGTTATTACCTGGAGATACATTTGCATCTCGGCAGCCAGATCCAGTGCTTCAGCAAATTGAACAACTTCATGATGCATCCATTACAACAAATGATGCGTTTCGTCCAGTAAGTAAATATTGGGATCGCGTCAATCGTCCGGAACAATTAATGACAGCGATGATTAACGCGATGCGAGTATTAACAGACCCAGCTCATACAGGTGCAGTTACCATTGCCCTCCCGCAAGATGTACAAACGGAATCATATGATTATCCAGTATATTTCTTTAAAAAGCGTGTACATCGCATCGAAAGACGTATGCCGACTCAAAGCGAAATTCATGATGCTTCAATGCTTATTTTCAAGAAGAAAAAACCAATCATAATTTGCGGGGGCGGTGTACGTTACTCTGAAGCAGGCGAAGTACTGAAACGTTTTTCAGAGAAATTCCGCATACCGTTTGGGGAAACACAAGCTGGAAAAAGTGCCATCGAAAGCGATCATGCAATGAATTTAGGAGGTATTGGCGTTACTGGAAACTTAGCTGCCAATCGTATTGCGAAAGAAGCAGATTTAGTAATTGGAGTTGGAACACGCTTTACTGATTTTACAACATCATCAAAAGCGCTTTTCCAAAATGAAGATGTTGCGTTTTTAACGATTAATGTGTCAGATTTTCACGCTGGCAAATTAGATGCAACTAAAGTTGTCGCAGATGCGAAAGCTTCATTAGAAGAACTTGAAAAAGTATTAGAAAGTAAAGAATATCAATCTAGTTACATAGACGAAATTGATGCAGTGAAAGAGTTATGGGATCAAGAGTTAAAGAGACTTTATCAAACCGATTATAAAGAAGACGGGTTTCAACCAGAAATTAAAGGCCATCTAGACGAAGCACTACCAGAATTTTATGAAACAGTGGGCTCTTGCCTCACACAAACGAAAGTAATTGGGGAAATCAATAGATTACTTGATGAGGATGCTATTATTATTGGCGCAGCAGGAAGTCTTCCTGGTGACTTGCAGCGCATGTGGATGAGTAAAAAGCCAAATACGTACCATATGGAATATGGATATTCTTGTATGGGATACGAAATTTCTGGAGCGCTTGGTGTGAAAATGGCTGAACCAAATAAAGAAGTATATGCGATGGTTGGGGATGGAAGTTATTTAATGCTCCACTCAGAACTTGTAACTAGTGTACAAGAAGGTAAAAAAATAAATGTTCTTTTATTTGATAATGCCGGATTTGGTTGCATTAACAATCTTCAAATGTCAAATGGTATGGGAAGCTTCGGTACAGAGTTTCGTCATAGAGAAAATGAAGTTGGAACGCCAGCAGGAAGATTTATGAAAATAGATTTTGCCAAAAGTGCAGCTGGTTATGGTGTGAAAACATATCGCGTAACAACGATAGAAGAATTAGTAGCTGCTCTAGAAGATTCGAAAAAACAAACGATCTCTACACTCATTGATATAAAAGTATTACCTAAAACGATGACAAATGGATATGACTCTTGGTGGAATGTTGGTGTTGCTGAGATAACTGAAAATAAGAAAATTCAAGCGTCTTATGAAGAGCGAATGAGCCATTTAAAACAAGCAAGACAATATTAAAATGCCTTTCTTATTTTAATAGAAGGCAATGAAGCAGTTCGTTTCATTGCCTTTTCTAAAGGGAAAAAGGAGCTGAACAAGATGTTTAAAGAAGGAACTGTAAAACTTGGTATTGCACCGATTGGGTGGACTAATGATGATATGCCTGAATTAGGAAAAGAAAATACATTTGAACAATGTATTAGTGAAATGGCGTTAGCTGGTTTTACTGGTACTGAAGTTGGCAATAAGTATCCAAGAGATGTAGACGTTTTACAGAAAGCGTTATCACTAAGAAAGATGGAAATCGCAAGCGCATGGTTTAGCGCTTATTTAACAACAAAGCCGCTAAATGAAACAGTAGATCCATTTATAGAACATTGCGATTTCTTGCAGAAAATGGGGGCGAAAGTCGTTGTTGTGTCAGAACAAGGACATAGTATTCAAGGGCTGATGAATACACCTCTTTTTGAGAAGAAACCGATTTTTGATGAGGAAAGTTGGCAAAAGCTTGCGGAAGGCTTAAATATTTTAGGAAAACTAGCTCAAGAGCGCGGACTTCACCTTGTTTATCATCATCATATGGGAACGGGAGTACAGACAACGGCAGAAATTGAAAAATTGATGTCTTTAACAAATCCGAATGTTGTTCATTTACTCTATGACACCGGTCATCTCGTTTTTTCTGGTGAGAACCCAATGTATATATTAGAAAAGTACATGGATCGCATCAAACATGTACATTTAAAAGATGTGCGCTTAAATGTTGCAGAGAAAGTAAAACAAAATAAATTAAGCTTTTTACAAGGAGTGAAAGAGGGAGTATTTACAGTTCCAGGTGATGGCAGTATTAACTTTGAACCGATATTTAAGAAATTAGCTGAAAAGCATTATACGGGATGGCTATTAGTAGAGGCAGAACAAGATCCAGCAACAGCAAATCCATTTGAATATGCAGTAAAGGCGCGAACATACATAAATGAAATTTGTAATTTTTAGCAAAAATAAAATAGGTAGGTGTTTTTCATGAAACGTGTAAAGGTTGGTATTGTTGGGTTAGGGAGACTTGGGAAAAAACATGCAGAGAATCTTGCATTTCATATTCGTAACTGTGAGTTAACAGCAGTATGCAGTGTAATTGAAGAGGAAGTAACACAAGCGCAGGAAGAATGGGGCATACCATACGGTTATACAGATTATGATGAAATGCTGCGAAATGAAGAATTAGATGCAATTTTCATTGCTTCGCCATCTGGGTTTCATTGCGAACAGATTGAAAAAGCATTAGAAGCAGGGTTTCATGTTTTTAGCGAAAAACCACTAGGACTATATTTAGAAGAGGCTCTTCATGTAGAAAAAGTAGTACAAAGGCATCCCGATCAAGTATTCATGCTTGGATTTATGAGACGCTTTGATAAATCTTATATGTATGCAAAGAGAAAAATAGAAGAAGGCGTAATCGGTAAGCCCGTTTTAGTGCGGTGCTATGGTATAGATCCGACAAAAGCTCTTGATAGTTTTGTGAAATTCGCAAAGAGCAATTATAGCGGGGGCTTATTTTTAGATATGGCCATTCATGATTTAGACTTAGCAAGGTGGTATTTAGAATCAGAGGCAAAACAAGTGTGGGCGATTGGAGGAGCATTTGCTTGTCCTGAATTTAAGGAATTTAACGATGCGGATACTGGAGCGGCACTCATAAAATTTGAAAATGATACAATGGGTATTTTTGTCGCAGGTCGAAACTGCATGCATGGTTATCATATTGAAACAGAAATTATCGGTACAAAAGGATCGCTTCGCGTTGGAACAGTTCCAGAAAAAAATGCCGTGACTGTTTTTGATCAAACAGGTGCAGTTCGCGAGTGTTCAGAGGGCTTTTTAGAACGTTTTGAACAAGCATATTTAAGTGAAGTAGAAGAGTTTATTCAATGTATTATCGAAAAACGTAAGCCAACAATTACGGTACAAGATGGAGTAAAATCAACAGTGCTTGGATATGCATGTAAAGAATCATTTGAAACAGGTGAACTTATTAATATTCGGAATTTTCAAACAAACAAAATTCATTCGTAATACATTTCTAGATTATAAGATGGGGTAGGTAGAGGGCTTTTATGATACAGAATAAAGAACAAGAGGGCACTCTACTCCCTTTTAGAGAAATAGATATCATTTGAAAGGGGTTTATTGCTCCATGGCATTTGTAACAATCATTACATTTTTAGTATACACGATTTTCATTGCCTGGTTTTCTTGGTATAAGACAAGACATATTGATTTAGATAGTTCAGATGGTTATTTTTTAGGTGGTAGAAGTTTGACTGGTATCGTTATCGCAGGATCACTTGTATTAACAAACTTATCAACCGAACAAATGGTAGGGCTAAATGGACAAAGCTATGCAACTTCAATGGTCGTTATGGCTTGGGAGGTAACCGCTCCTCTAGCGCTCATTTTTATGGCATTTGTCTTTTTACCTCGTTACTTAAAAAGTGGAATTACAACAATCCCGGATTTTCTAGAGCAACGCTACGATTTACGAACAAGACAAATTATTTCCATTCTATTTTTATTAGGTTATGCCATCGCTTATTTACCAACTGTATTGTATTCCGGTGCATTAGTACTTGATAGTATCTTTAATATTTCACAACTATTTGGGCTTAGTAATTTCACAACGATTATGGTGATTGCACTCATCATTGGTATGACTGGTATTGCCTATGTTGTATTTGGGGGCCTACGTGCATGTGCGATTTCGGATACGCTAAATGGAATTGGTTTAATTATTGGAGGATGCTTAATTCCAATTCTTGGGCTCCTCGCACTTGGAAAAGGGAATATTATGGATGGTGTAAATCTTTTATTACATTCTCATCCAGAAAAATTAAATGCAATTGGAGACTCGCAAGATTCTATACCTTGGACAACAATTTTTATGGGGTTGTTGTTTAATAACTTATTTTATTGGTGTACCAATCAAGCTATTGTCCAACGTACACTCGGGGCAAAAAATTTAGCAGAAGGACAAAAAGGAGTATTGTTGGCAGGATTATTTAAAGTATTTGGAGCATTGTATTTAGTGCTGCCAGGAATCATTGCCTTTCATTTATTTGGCGATCAATTAAAAAATGCTGATATGGCTTATCCGATGTTAGTAATTAAGATTTTACCTGTCGCATTATCAGGCTTTTTTGCCGCTGTATTGTTCGGTGCTATTTTAAGTTCATTTAACGGTGCATTAAATAGTTCAATCACTTTATTCACACTGGATTTTTATAAACCAATTTTCAAGAAAGAAGCAAGCGAAAAAGAGTTGGTGAAAGTAGGACGTATTTTTGCGATTACACTCGGTCTCATTGCGGTTATCGTATCACCATTTATTTTATATGCACCTTCTGGATTATATAACTACTTACAAGAAATGTTTGGTTTTTACAATGTGCCAATTATCGCAGCTGTTGTCGTAGGATTTTTTAGTAAAAAAGTACCAGCAAGTGCTCCGAAAATTGCTTTAGTCTTTCATATTGTTTTGTATGCGCTCTCAAAAGTGTTTTTAGGATCCATTAATTTCTTATATATTCTTAGTGTCTTATTCCCGGCATGTGTAGTTGTGATGTTAATTATCGGAAAATTAAAACCGAGAGAAACAGACTTTGAACTTTTCGATGCTAATAAAGTTGATTTAAAGCCATGGAAATATGCAAAGGTATTTTCAATCTTCCTTATTATATTCATGCTAGGTGCCTATGTATTATTCTCACCTATTGGGCTAGCCGCACAGTAATGATGTAAGGGAATTGCTAAAAAAGTGACTCATTTTTTATAACAATATACGATATAGATTTGGATAATTGACAATTCTTTAAATTATGTTATGATGATTACCAAAACTATATAGTTCTCATCTATCCACTAGGGGTGCCGATATTGGCTGAGATTAAAGTTTATCTTTAAGACTCTTAGTACCTGATCTGGTTCGTACCAGCGTAGGGAAGTGGAAGTGACAAAATATGATATTTATATATCTAGGCCACTTTCTTTACCTATAAGGAAGTGGTTTTTATTTTGTACATTTCTATTTTTTCGTTAGATGTTAGCTGAGTGTAGGATAAATGAGGAGGGATATAAATGTCATTTTCACAGTTATTACGTCAAGAAGTTGCTCCGATTTGGCAATCGAGTTTTGAGCATCCATTTATTAAAGAACTAGGTGAGGGAACACTAGATTTAGCTAGCTTTCGTTACTATGTTTTACAAGATTCCTACTATTTGAGTCACTTTGCTAGAGTACAAACATTAGGGGCAGCGAAGGCAATCGAATTGGAAACGACAGCTCGCATGGCGCATCATGCACAAAATACATATGAAGCAGAATTGTCACTTCATGAAAATTTTGCGAAAAAATTAGGAATTACTGAAGAAGAAAAAGCATCCTTTATTCCAGCACCAACGGCGTATGCATATACATCCCATATGTATCGCGCTGCTTATGAAGGACATTTAGGTGATATTATTGCGGCCATTTTACCATGTTATTGGTTGTATTATGAAATTGGCGAACGTCTAAAAGAGTGTAAACCAGAGGAACCGATTTACCAAGAATGGATTTCAGCATATGGTTCTGATTGGTTCCGCACATTAGTAGAAGAACAAATTATGCGATTAGATCAAATTGCGGAAACAGTAACAGAGGCAGATCGTCAGCGAATGAAACAGCATTTTATCATTAGTAGTCAATATGAATATTCGTTCTGGGAGATGGCTTATACGTTAGAAAAATGGCCTGTTAAAGAAAAAGTAGTAAGATAGATGTTCATTTTATTTCATCATTTTTCATAATATATTATGAAAAAATTATACAATAAAAAGAGAAATGGGAAAGATAAAGAGGAGGATAGAACACTTCCTCTTTTTTTACTGTTTTTTAACAAAAAATGGATTTTGATGATGGTATAATAAAAGTAAAAAGGGGGTGGAATCTGTATTTCGTTTCAAACTTTCACAGTCTATTGATTTTGGATTTTATGTAAAATAACGAAAAAAGAGAGGGAGTATTCACTTTATGGAAACACTACAGTTGTTAGCCTTTAAAGATGTAATAAATCCACTTTTTGAGCAAACAGTATTTTATGTGCAGTGGCCAAAGCATTGGTCAAGTCTCTTATTAGAGCATAATAGACCATACGAATTAATAAAAAAATTTAAACTTCTAAATAAAAGATTGTATATTATGTTTTCGGATATTTTATTCATTGAGCACGATCCATATAAGTTAGCAGAAGATAGTCCATGGATTATATCTTTAAAACCTCTTAGCTCTGAACAACTAGAATATATTTGTCGTCAATGGTATGCGTATATTCATAACTGGAAACCGACCGAAATGCCTGGAGAAGTTTTATTAGAATGGCAACCTAGTGCGATTTCAAAGTTGTCGTTACTACATGATAAAAAAACATTTTATATATGGGTACCAGCATTAATTTCACATTTGTTTTGTGAACGCGCTCTGCATCTATCTATAGGAAATAAACAATATGAAGAACTTCCTTTTTACCCACTTCGAGAACAAAATAGATGTGAAGCGATGTCTGAGCCTATTCAGGATAAAAAAACAAAGGAATATTTTTCTTATATATATCGGTTTGAGCTTATCACTCGTGGAATTGAAAATATGTTTCTACTTAAAGTTTCTATTGGTAAAAGGCGTTTTTATCAAACAGCAAATCAATATGAACATTATATGATTATGAAAAAAAGAAAAGGAACTGTACTAGTCTCTAACTGTCATAATGAAAAGGATCAGTTTGTTACACTCAAAATAGAAGACGCGCGATTTGGAGTGAATTGGTCCAGAGCTTATCGGGAATTACAGAATGTTTTTATGCTTAATAAACAGTTACATTTAGTTAAGATTATGACGAATCCAAAAAAATATATAAAAGGGAAAAGGGTACGAGCACTTGTTATATATGATGAAAATATCTTTAAGGTTCCTGGTACAAAAATAAAACGAGGGATAAGTAGAAGAGAAAAGGAAGTACTCTTACAAGCATTTCATCAGCGATTTCCTCATTGTACACGTATCCCGCTATGTAAAAATATAACTATAAATCAGAACGATGAGTTATTTCCACTTTATACACCAAAAGGAATGGAAGAGATTATATTAGAACTATGGTCTTCTCAAAAACTTATAGAAATAGAAAAAATATTATTTGAAGAAGAACTAATTTTAGAGAAGAGGACAGATCATTCCTATATATTAAATTCTAAACCGCAAATTATACTAAACATCGTCATGTATAATCCAAAAATTATTAAGCAGCACCCATATCGAATGGATTATTGCCATAGGTATAAAGAAGATTGTATCCAAAGTGTGATCCAAGCAATATTTTCTATACCAACGCAATCCTTTCAAACATCGTTGTCTTTAATAGAAATTGAAAAGTGTGATGGTCGTGAAAAAATCGATCCGAAACAAGTGATTCGAGAAGCATTTGCAAGAACAAATCGCATTTCGCAATTTATCGAACGATTAGACGGAGAAGAAATAGAGAAGGAACATATAGTAAGAGCCACTTTTAGTTTGTTAGAAAAGATAGGATTTCGTAAACGAAGCTGGGAGATTATAAATCCATCACATACATATGTTAGTTTATCAATAGAAGAAATGTATAACAATCAATTTGTACCTATTATATCTAAAATAAACGAGGGAGAAATTGTATATAAATTATATGGGAGTCATGAGTGGCGAGACTTTACATCTATCCTCTTAAACGTAAGTGCACACGAAACATTCTTACCGCAACCGTCAAAGCGAAATGATATAGGAATTCAATTTAAAAAATATATAACGGAAGAATTAACAGCAATCGCAGAAGAAACTAAAAAGGAAAATAAGCAAGTGTATTTTCTTATAGACGCAAGTATGAGAGAGTACTGGATTGAAAGTTTGCAAAATGAATGTATGGACTTACATGAACTACCTTATATCAGTGAGGAATTTCAATCGCTTTCTAATGTAACAGTCATTCGTATTAACAATCAGCATGATGTTCCCAATTATATGATAACGTTAGAAAAGGAGCGTGATGAAACAGAATTATATGTGGATCAAAGGGGAATGTATTATAGTGTAAATACTTATCCTTTAAACGATACGGGATGGATGGAACAACGTATATTAGAAATTGTAGTACTCGGAGCGAAGCAAGAGGAACGAGATCAGATTGCTAAAATAATGACTTATATGTGTAAAATGAGTATTATACCTGGGAAGCGTCCGTTTGTTCCATTCCCAATGCAAATGGTAAAATTAATAAAAAGGTATATAACGGATATTGACTTATGGCAATCAAGTGATGAATTGGACACAGATTGGCTGATAGAAAATGAATAAGGATAGGTGGTGAGAAATTGTGAAAAAATGAAAGACGATTGTAATCTGTACATTAATTATAGCGATTCTTTTACTGAGTTTTACATGGATTGAATTGGTGTTATTACAAATAATAGGGCTACAATATGAATCAAATCAAGCTCTCATCATGTTTTTTATTGTGTATATATTCAGCGATTTTCCACTTTCACTCATTGTGGATAGTATACCAAAAGCTTTGAAATCCCTTGATTTGATTCAAACAAGCAAGGGATGGATTCCGTTTATATTAGATGCAGGAAAAACATATATTCTCATTATGACAATTGATTATTTTATGGATCCTATTATGATTTCATGGCAAGGTGTTTTTCTATTCGCTATCGTAAGCGGATCTATTGGACTAAAAATAAAGAAAGATGATCCAGAACCTCCTTCGTACTCAGAAGCAACAAAATCATTAAAAAATAGCGAATAATGCTTCTAAACATATGACAAATCCCATGTATTCTAGAGAACGGGATTTGTCATTTCTTCATAAAAATGTAGGGAGCGATTGTCAATTATAATTTTGCTTTTTGTATTTACTTTTCATGCAAGCAGGATTAAGATGTCTTTTAGGAATAATAGTTATGAAAACATGAAACATGCTTTTATACGGCATGATTAAAAAATGAGCGGTGCTGAAAAAATAACAACAGTTCCTGTACAAAATGGAAATGAAAGAAGTTTTGAAAGGGATGGAACATTGTGAAAAAGTTTGATGTATTGTTAATGCTGCTTAGCGGTTTGTTCCCGGTTGCAGGGATTATGAAACAAATCCCGCTACCATTATCACTCATTCTAGGTGGATTATTGTTTTTTACGAGCTTTGGTAGTTATTATACAAAACAAACGAGTTCTCGTGTTTGTAGTTGGCTAGCTTATACTATATTTATCACGTTATTGATGGGAATTTGGGATCAATACGTAACAATGAGCTCATTACTAGCAAACGCAAAAATTGCTGCATGTATCGCTTTACTTCCAGCCATTCTTTGCTTCCGTACATATGGAATTACGTTTGGATTACTTGCGCTATGGGGAGCATTATTATGGGATGTAAAAGAAGTACAATCACTAGCTGTTTTAGGACGCATGATGAATTTACTCACAACAGAAAAATTGTATTTACTATTACTCATAGCGGGCTTTTTAGTAGGTGGTTTATTCGCAAACGGATTTCGTCGTAAAAATGATCATTTTAAACAAGAAACACCAAATGTATTAAAACAAAAAAAGAAACGAATGAGACCTACATTTCACATTCGTATTCCACGTTTACCGAAACTGCGGATTAAAATGCTAAAATTCAGAAGAACATCTACTCAATCAAAAGACAAGCGTCCATATGAATCAATGCGTGAAGAAAATATCCACGCAATCCAACAAGAACCGCAACATGAGCAACAAGAACCGACAACACTAGGTCAAACAAGAATGGAGCGAAGACGGAATCGGTATCATGTTTAGATGGGGGATTTGAAAAGAAACAGTTTTTAAGTTGGTGAACAACTAAAGGGTGATATTAAAATAATTTGATATTTAATCTATTTTCATGTTTACATTTTCATGAAAATGTAATATAATGTATATAGCGGTTTGAGGAAGCCGCTGTATCATATCATACCAAGATTTATAGAGTTATTATGGTAAGGCAATATGCCGTGGCGTTGGGGATCGCCTAACTCCGATTTTATCGGATTCCCCTAAAAAATGACTAACTTCGTTTAGTCATTTTTTTATACATAAAACACAGAATTTTCTAAAAGAGGTGCTAGTAAATGAAATATAGCATTGGACTAGATATAGGAATTGCATCAGTTGGTTGGGCAGTTATTAATGAAGATATAGAAAGAATTGAGGACTTAGGAGTGCGTATTTTCGATGTTGCTGAGCAACCGAAAACAGGTGCTTCTTTGTCAACTCCAAGAAGGCTAGCTCGTTCTACTAGAAAAAGGTTGCGCAGAAGAAGACATCGTGTAGAGAGAGTTCGTCAATTTATGATTCGAACAGGCTTATTAACACAAGTGCAAATGGAACAACTATATGATTGGAAAGCTGGTGATTTAGATATTTGGCTTGTACGTGTAAATGCTTTAGAAAGAAAATTATCAGACCGCGAATTTGCACGTATATTAGTTCACTTTGCAAAAAATCGTGGCTTTCAATCTAATCGTAAAAGTGAATTACAAGAAGGAGATAATGGTGCTGTTCTATCAGCAGTTCAAGAAAACAAGCAGTTAATGGAAGAAAAAGGTTATCAAACAATTAGCGAAATGCTTCTGTATGATGAGAAATTTGAAGGTACTAAGCGTAACAAAGGTGGGCAATATACTCATGTTGTTGCACGAAGTGATTTAAAAAGAGAGATACAGCTTATTTTTGAAAAGCAAAGAGCATATGGACATGCTTTCGCAACTATGGAAAATGAAGATAAATTTCTTCAAATATGGTCATCACAACGACCTTTTGCAACAAAAGATGATATAGCGAAAAAAATTGGGAATTGTACATTTGAACCGAAAGAGAAACGAGCGCCAAAGAGCACATATACATTTGAACGCTTTCGAGCTCTTGATAAATTAAATCGTTTAAGAATTCTATCAGGAACTTCTCCTGCAAGATCACTTACGCAAGAAGAGCGAGATCTTATTTTGAACTCTCTTTTTTCCAAAAAAGAAGTAAAGTATAAAGAGTTGAGAAAGCTATTAAAATTAAATGATGAACAACGATTTAATGAAATCTTTTATGATCCAAATGAAAAAATAGAGAAAAACGAAAATAGAACATTCCTTTCTTTAGAAAGTCAATATAAAATCAGAAAAATATTACAAAAAATCGAAGGGAAAAGCTTGAATGATACATACCGTCCAGTTGATTTAGATACAATCGCTTACGCTTTAACTGTATTTAAAGACGATCAAGATATTCGTGACTATTTACAAAATCAATATGTGGCGAGTAATGGGAAAAAGGAATTAAATCTAGCAAATCGTAAGTACAATGAAGAATTGATTGAAGAACTTTTACACCTTTCCTTTACAAAGTTTGGGCACTTATCATTAAAAGCGCTTAGAAATATTTTGCCGTTTATGGAACAAGGGATTCCTTATCATCAAGCTTGTGAAGAAGCTGGTTATCAGTTTAATAAAAAAATAAATCAGGAAAAGCAAAAGTTATTACCCCCTGTACCAGCAAAAGATATTGTGAATCCGGTAGTTATACGTTCTTTATCACAAGTGCGCAAAGTAATGAATGGAATCATAAAAAGATATGGTTCACCTTCATCAATATATATTGAATTGGCACGTGAAATGGGAAGAGTGTATAAAGAGCGGAAAGAACTTGAAAAACAATACAATAAAAATCGTCAAATGAATGAAGGGGCCAAAAAACATATTTTAGAACTTCATCCTGAGTTTGGCGATCCAAGAGGTCATGATATTTTAAAATATAAACTTTGGCAAGAACAAGATGGTCGTTGTGCATATTCGTTTAAACCAATTTCGATAGAGCAGTTATTTAAGATTGGCTATGCCGAGGTAGATCATATTATTCCATATAGTCGTAGTTTTGATGATAGCAATAACAATAAAGTACTCGTTCTAGCAGCAGAAAACCAAAATAAACAAAATCGCACACCATATGAATGGTTTGGTCACGATGAAACAAAATGGCAAGAGTTCACTTCGTTAGTAACAACGATGAAAGTTGCGAAAAAGAAAAAAGGCTTATTATTAAAAAAGAATTTTGATGAAGAACAAGCCGAAGAATTTCGCTCTAGACATTTAAATGATACACGCTACATCACTCGTTATATCAAAACATTTATTGAGGATAACTTACAATTCCGCATGGAAGAAGGAAAAAAACAATATGTGCATACAGTGAATGGTGCTTATACATCTCTTATGCGAAAACGATGGGGATTTAACAAAAATCGCCAAGAAAACGATTTACATCATGCGTTAGATGCAGTAATTGTAGCGGTTAGCTTACCTTTTAAACATAAGGTAAGCGCGTATTTTAAGCGGCGCGAAGAATATGCTCATAACCAATTAAAACGAGAAGGTGAATTTTTCCCCGAACCTTGGCCGGGGTTCATTCATGAATTAGAAATAAGAATGATGCAAGACCCTGAAAATATAAAGCTAGCAATGGAAAGTCTAGACTTAAAAACTTATGATGAATCCTTTATTAAGGAACTAAAGCCGATTTTTGTTTCCAGAATGCCAAAACGAGCAATGAAGGGACAAATACATGAAGAAACGTTGAAGCGAGTAAGAGGGCGCACAGATGATGGCTACATTCGCACTGTAAAAAAAGTAAGCTTAGATCAAATTCCGTTCGATAAAAACGGAGATTTCCCGATGTTTGGAAAAGAGACAGATATGAAAACATATGAAGCAATAAAATCGAGATATCTTGAATATGGAAAAGATAAGAAAAAAGCCTTTAGCACACCGCTTTATAAGCCAGCGAAGAATCCAGAAAATGCACCAATTATCCGCTCTATTAAAATTGAAGAAAAAGCAAATCGTGTTGTCATGCTGGATGAGAAAACAGCTGCTGATAATGCGAGTATTGTAAGAACAGAGGTGTTTCGTCATAAAGAAACGGGGAATTATTTCTTAACACCTGTTTATGTGGCTGATGTGCTTGCTAAAAAAGTTCCAGATCGATTAATTACATCGAAAAAGCCTTATAGTGAATGGAAACGAATTACGGATGAGTATGAATTCCTCTTTTCGTTATATCCTAATGATTTAATTAGAGTGAAAATGCCAAAAGAAAAAGAAACAAAAACAAGCACTGGTGAAAAACATGTATGGCAAGAAAACTTTATGTATTTTAAAGGAGTACATTCAGGGAATGCTGGTGTGAGAATGATAGATCATATGAACAGTTTTGAAGATGAAATAGGAGTGCGAAAATTAGAGATATTTGAAAAATACCAAGTGGATCCTCTCGGTAGAATGAATAAAGTACACGGAGAGAAACGACATGGCATTTAGACATATTGTAATTCGAAAACCAAGTAAACTTTCGACACGTGATGAACAATTGTTAATTAAGCAAGAAGAAACGGTGCGTATTCCTTTAGAAGATATTTGCACGATTACAATAGAAGATCCAGCAATTACAATCACAGCTGCTTTATTGAGTAAATGTGTCGAATATCATGTAGAGCTTATTATATGTGATCGGAAAAGATTACCAGCGGGAATTTTACAACCGTTTCATAGACATTCCAGACAAAAAGCTGTGTTAGATGTCCAATTGGGGCTAGGTAAGCCATTTAAGAAAAGAATTTGGCAACAGATTGTAATTCGTAAATTAGAAAATCAAGCGAGATGCCTTGAATTAGCGAATAAAGGGGAAGATGCGCAAAAATTATATTCTATTAGCAAAAGTGTAGAATCGGGTGATCGTACAAATCGAGAAGCCTACGGTGCAAAAGTATATTTTACGGCGCTATTTGGTCCAAACTTTTACCGGAGAGAAGATGATGTGCGTAATATCTCTTTAAACTATGGATATAGTTTGGTTCGCTCTCTAACAGCTCGCGCACTTGTTCGCTACGGCTTTAACCCAAGTCTAGGTATATTTCATGACAGTCAAACAAATGCTTTTAACCTTGCTGATGACTTTATGGAAGTATTAAGACCATTTGTTGATATTATTGTTGCTTTGAATGTGTCAGATGAAACAGAGTGGGATTCTAAAATGAGAGAACAGCTGTTTTCAGTATTAAATATTGAAGCAGTATGGAAAGAAGAACGACAAAGTATAACAAATGGTGTAGAACAAATGATAAAAAGCTACGTATCAGCGTGCCGGCAAAATGATGCATCGCTATTACTATTACCAGAATTGATTACATTACGGCAACATACGTATGAGTAAATTTATGAGAATACTTGTTTTCTTTGATTTGCCGGTGATGACAAAAGCTGAAAGAAAAGCCTACACCCGTTTCCGGAAATTTTTATTAAAAGATGGTTACACAATGCTGCAATTTTCTGTGTACACAAGAGTTTGTAATGGAGAAGAAGGTGCTCAAAAACATTTGAGAAGACTTAGACAAAACATTCCAAATGTAAATGGAGCAATCCGTTCATTAAAAGTAACAGAAAAGCAATTTGAAAGTATGGATATTTTACTTGGTGTTCAAACCATTGATGAAAAATTAGGAACAAATAAAACCGACTTTTTCTAACAAAAAACACTTGCAATTTTAGCAAGTGTTTTTTGTTTTGACGTAATATGAAAAAAATTTAGCACGAAAATAACCAAAAGAGCATTTTTAAACTCGTTTTTTTAAAAAAGAAACCCCTTGAAACTGAGGAATATCAAGAGGTTTCGGTGCATGTATCATACCATACCAAGATTTAAAGAGGAATTATGGCATTTTCTTAAGAATGGTATTTAAAACTTGAATCATACCATACCAAGATTTAAAGAGGAATTATGGCGATGATTGCCATTCACTACGACATACTCAGATCATACCATACCAAGATTTAAAGAGGAATTATGGCTGGAAAGATTGAAACGAAGGTTGGGGAGGTATCATACCATACCAAGATTTAAAGAGGAATTATGGCAATGTAGGCGGTAAAGTCACAGTCGTATCAATCATACCATACCAAGATTTAAAGAGGAATTATGGCTTCACCGTTGTCATCCGGATAGAAAACTTTATCATACCATACCAAGATTTAAAGAGGAATTATGGCAAATCCGTTTTCTTTTTCATTGTCGAAAAAATCATACCATACCAAGATTTAAAGAGGAATTATGGCCGTCCGCGACGCGTGGTACTGTTCGGAAACATCATACCATACCAAGATTTAAAGAGGAATTATGGCTGAGCTCCGTAATAAGGTCCAAGGTTTTGCATCATACCATACCAAGATTTAAAGAGGAATTATGGCGAACCGTTTGATATGCTCTGGTCTTGCTGTATCATACCATACCAAGATTTAAAGAGGAATTATGGCTCAGCGAATTCAGCAACGTAATCAAAGCAATCATACCATACCAAGATTTAAAGAGGAATTATGGCCTTTCACAATACGTTCTTGGTCTTGTAACTATCATACCATACCAAGATTTAAAGAGGAATTATGGCACATAAGTAGTAATCAAATTCGCTATGATTATCATACCATACCAAGATTTAAAGAGGAATTATGGCCGCTGTATTGATAATGAAACGTTTCTCTTTATCATACCATACCAAGATTTAAAGAGGAATTATGGCCGCATAATCGCTGGTATCTCAATTTCAATTATCATACCATACCAAGATTTAAAGAGGAATTATGGCTCACTTTTTGTATCGATATGAACACCAGGTAATCATACCATACCAAGATTTAAAGAGGAATTATGGCTAAAGTCTGCGCTTTAAGATGTTTTGCTTCATCATACCATACCAAGATTTAAAGAGGAATTATGGCTGGTCTCGACTTATAATCTTTCATATTGATATCATACCATACCAAGATTTAAAGAGGAATTATGGCCATCGCGACATCTAATAAGTCGTTTGCTTTATCATACCATACCAAGATTTAAAGAGGAATTATGGCCAAGTTTGAAACTTGCGACACCAACGGGGCATCATACCATACCAAGATTTAAAGAGGAATTATGGCTTATATTTTTGATACTCTACCAATTCGTCCATCATACCATACCAAGATTTAAAGAGGAATTATGGCTTAAAACGCGCTACATAAACAGACCATTGGATCATACCATACCAAGATTTAAAGAGGAATTATGGCATACTTTTGTAACTCACTTGACAAGTCTCTATCATACCATACCAAGATTTAAAGAGGAATTATGGCAAAGCAAAAAGTTGGTCGTTATAGACAGGAATCATACCATACCAAGATTTAAAGAGGAATTATGGCTTAAAAATGCATTTTTTATTTTACTTTGAAATGTATTTTCCCTTTTATTTTTTTCATCATATCATACTAAGAGGGAATAGAAAATGTTTTATGTAGATGGATGAGAAAATAAGAAAGAAGACAATTCCTTGTGGTCGGTTATTCATATGCGAATGCTAAAATTTTCCGGGATTTGAAGAGGAATTACAATATAGATGAACGAATAACTAGTTAAGAGATTTAAAATAAGTAAAATTGTTGATTGGGAGGAAAAGTGATGATGTCTGAAAAACATACGATATTTCAACTTAAATTTTTAACAGTAGAGTTATTATTTCAGATTGAAAGGGAATGTAGAAAAGGAAAAGATTTGACATTCTCAAAAAATCCCTATTTTAAAAATGCATGTAGTAAATATTTGTTCAGTATTACATTTGTTGACCCAGAAAAAATGTGATAGTTTTCAATTTTTCACAGATGCAATTCAACGTAGAAGACGGTATTTAGGAGAGACAAAAAAGCAGCACAAATCTCGTTTTATCGATCGCTGTCTCGCATGTAAACCTGAACAGTTGACAGATGAAGAACGAGGATTTATTGTGCAGTGGTATCAGGAACATTTGTACATAAAATATATTTATCAAGCTTTGAATCATATGAGATATGTGTTAAAAGTGACGGTATTAACACAAGCGAAACGACGATTAAGCGAATGGTTCAACCGATGCCAATTTCACATGTGTGGTGCCGTGTCCAAGATTGCGAAAACGCTTACTGTACGCAAACAAGTAATATTGAATACGATTATTTCTCCTTTATCAAACGGAATAATGGAAGGCACGAATAATAAAATAAAACTCATCAAAAGACGAGGGGTTGGTTATCGAAACGATGCCCATTTTTTCTTGCGTTTACGCTTAGAAACAGGTCGTTGATTTTGTTACCCACGACTTTTGGTGATGAACCAAATTTAACTCCATTCTCTAAATCATACTATGCCAAGATTTAAAGAGAAATTATGGTGTAAATAGGACTTATAAGTCTTATAATAAAATCATACCATACCGAGATTTATTGATTTATGCTAGTTAAAAAATTATAACGAAGGTAGGTGCAATATATGGCCATTCGTAAGGAAGAGTTATATCGATTGATAGACCGTCTTGACCAGCAAGATAAAAAGGCTGCATTTGACTTTTTAGAGTTTCTTGTTCAACGTTCAAAAAAGAAACCGAAAGCTTGGGAACAAATTGATATGGCAGATCCGGATCATGAACCATTATCTAAACAAGAATTGGAACAGCTCGATAGTGAAGAAGGGTATGTATCAGGGGAGGATGCAAAAAATGAATTCGGACTACAAGTTGATTTACCATAAGTCCGCATTAAAATTTATTGCAAACAGGAAAAAGGAATGCAAAACAGAATTGCAGTTGGGCTGAAAGGCCTTCTTGAACTTCCGCCTGAAGGAGATATCAAAAATATGAAGGGTTACACCAACCTGTATCGATTGAGGATTGGTACCTTTCGGATTTTATTTGAAGTCAATCATGATGAGAAAATAATATACATACAAGCGGTTGGAAACCGTGGCGATATTTATAAATGATGACAGCACACATTTTTTAAGAAGAATTTCTATACTCAGAAATTCTTCTTTTTATATCGATCTTTAAGTATGAATATTCTGATAACTATTCCTCGATTAACGGAGAAGATATTTCTTTTAATATCTGAAAATTGTGTTAATATTTAACTGAAAAGAGGGGATGAACTTATGGATGCAAATGTTATAACGAATACACAAATTACTAAACAATTAAATGAATGGTATCAAGTAATGCGTGCACAGCATGTTTTAAAAGCAAGACAACTAAAAAAAGAAATTGATACAAATCTATATCAAATTGAAGACAATCCAGATAGTTTCATTTATTACTCATTGCTTGATTTTCGCTACAACATGTTGATTGGAAACTTTGATTGTAATCTAGAAACTACACCTGTGAAAAAAGATGTGTTTCTGCAATATTATTATCATTTCTTTAAATTTATCTATGCAATGGAAACCGGGAACTATAATGATGCGAAAGAACACTATGATTATGCAGACGAGTTATTGAAAGATATTTCTGATGTATATGAAAAGGCGGAGTTTCACTATCGTACTGCTTTATATTATTACTATATTGATCAACCAATCCTATCCATTCGTTATGCTACAAAGGCAAAAGATTTCTTTTCTAAAAATGTAGGTTATGAGGTTAAAACAGCAGCATGTGAAAATGTACTTGGTATATCATGTATTGCATTAAAACAATTTGAGGCGGCAGAGGAATATTTACTTGCGGCTATTAATACATTTAAGAAACAAAGTGAAGAAGATTCTGTTTTGAAAGTGAAATATAATTTAGGATTACTATATGCTGATCAAAATCTTTCTGAATTAGCGATACGTTATCTTCTCGATGCTTTTGAAGATGAAGAACATGATTATAAAACAATGTTTTTACTAGCACGTGAACATTTAAAATTAGGGAAATCAGAAATTGCAAAAACATACATCGAAAAAGGTTTGAAGGCTTCTACAAAAGAATATTATTATCATTTTTCAATTCTGCAAAATATGTATAGTGAGCATTCGTTAGAAAAAGTAGAAAGCGTTGTAAATGAAGGGATTTCATATTTTAAACAGCAAAATTTATGGAGATATGTACAAGAATATGCTGAGGCGTTGGCTGTGAAATTTTATAACGCAAAGGAAGAAATGAAATCAAATCAATATTTCTATATGAGTTACGAAGCGAAGAAAATCTTAGAAGAAAAAGGGGCGTTAAAATAATGAGGAAATTAATGGGGATTGTACTTGCTAGTATCTTTATTTTTGGGGTATATACATCAATAGATATATCAGAAATTTCTAATGATATTCCGATTCAATATGGACATGGTAAAGGGATTTGATCAAATCATTTCATATTTTGTTTTTGTATACAGTCCTGTAAGGGAAAGATATGATGTTTTTAGTATTTCAAGGATGAAGTAAGTTAAACCAGTGATATTTTCAAAATATTGCTGGTTTTTTTCGTTGCAGAGAAATTGCTTTTATTTATAACCTTAAAAGGTTACAATAAAAGTATCAAAAAGTGGCCCAAAGGAATGTATAAAAATGGTAAAAAAACAAGAATATAAGTCAACCATTAAGTCTCGACCATTTCTTTTTTTGGAAACAAAAAAGGTTTCGTCCCTTTTATTACAAGGGTTAAAAGAGTTTGAGGTAAAAGAAAAAGCGGTTGTCGAAAATATCTTTCAAGTAAATACAGAATCCCGTAAAAAAGAACTTGCATCAATTATTTTAGCTCGGCTTAAAGTACTAGATGAGTATTTAATTCAGAAAATTGTACATGGAGATATAGAATCCAGTAAAACGATTGTATTATACGCTATTTTGAAAACAGATCGCTTATTTTTTGAATTTATGAATGAAGTATTTAAAGAAAAGTTTATTTTTCGAGAAACATATATTACAGATGCAGATTTCAATGTTTTCTTCGAACATAAACAACAGCAAAGTGAAAAAATTGCATCATGGAATGAGTATACGTTTTATAAACTAAAGCAAGTTTACATTCGAATTTTATTTGAAGCAGGTTTCTTAAAGAATCAAAAAGGAGATCGGGAAGTTGAACGACCGTTGTTGGATGCTGATATCGTGAGGTATATACGGGAATTAGGTGACGGTATATATATGGATATTTTGGTAGGTGAATAGTATGAGAACAATACATGAACGACTAGATGAAATTATGCCTAAAATTACAGATCCATCTTTTCGTGAAAATAAAGGATTAGGTAATGAAATTGGTTTTTATATTTTTGATTATGACCCTAAGTATGAAATGCTTGTGAGAGATCATATTGTTTATATGAAAGAGCGATTAAAAGGTGATAGCTCTTTACATATACGCGAGTTTGATCTGTATGAAATTGTGATTGAAATACTAGAAGGCAAAGGGTATTTGCAAAAAAATATGGATATGGAACAAAAAAAGGGGAGCGAGTTTATCTTAAATGCAACAAGAAAAGCTTTACGTCTGACAAGTAATAATGACTTGGTCGTACAATACATTACAGACAGAGTACAGCTAAATGATATTGTGTTTCTAACTGGCGTCGGGAAAGCATTCCCGATTATTCGCTCCCATACGATATTGAATAACTTACATAAAGCAATTGATCAAGTTCCATTGGTGATGTTTTTTCCAGGTACGTATGATGGGTTAGAACTCGTATTATTTAGCGAGATCAAAGATGATAATTATTACAGAGCATTTCAGCTAATTGATAAGTAATAAGGAAGGTTTGGAGGAGAAAAGTACATGCAAATTCAAAATATGTTTGAAAAAGAAATTACTCGTGACATTAAAGGTGTAATTAAAGTTGGACAAGATGATGAGCAAAATATTTATCAAGAATTAGATGAATATGTCGTAACAAATGAATTACTGCATCATATGGGTGAGTTCTTTAAATCATATAAAAAGGGGATTACAGGACATACAGACAAAATGGGTGTTTGGATTTCTGGTTTCTTTGGATCCGGTAAATCACACTTTTTAAAAATTCTTTCTTACTTATTAGAAAATAAACATGTGAAAAATAAAGAAGCAATTTCTTTCTTTGATAATAAAGTGTTAGATCCAATGGTTCTTGCGGATATGAAATTAGCAGGAAATATAACGACAGATGTTATTCTTTTTAATATTGATTCGAAAAGTGAATCGGACTCCAAGTCTGATAAAAATGCAATTGTGAAAGTATTTAATAAAGTGTTTAATGAAATGCAAGGATTCTGTGGTTCGATTCCTTGGATTGCAGATTTAGAACGTCAAATGGTTAAAGATGAATGTTATGATGAATTTAAAGCAGAGTTTGAAAATTTATCTGGTAACACATGGGAAGATGCTCGCGAAGATTTTTACTATGAAGAAGATTCGATTATAGAAGCATTATCCAAAACAACGAAAATGAGCGAAGAAGCAGCTCGAAAATGGTATGAGCGAGCGGAAGAAGATTATTTCATTAGTATTGATCGCTTCGCAAAACGAGTACGCGAATATATAGAATCGAAAGGGAATAATCATCATGTTGTCTTTCTTATTGATGAATTAGGTCAATATATTGGGAATGATTCACAACTGATGTTGAACTTGCAAACAGTAGTAGAAGATATCGGAACGCAGTGCGGTGGTAAAGTGTGGGTGCTTGTAACAAGTCAGCAAGACATTGATTCTGTTGTAAATGTAAATGGAAATGACTTTTCAAAAATTCAAGGTCGTTTTGATACACGCTTAAGTCTTTCTAGCGCACATGTAGATGAAGTAATCAAGAAACGTATTTTATTAAAAAATGACGCAGGTAAACAGACATTAAAACTTTTATATCAAGAGAACAGTTCCATTTTAAAGAACTTAATTACATTCTCTGGTGACACAGCAGAAATGAAAACATTTAACAATGAAGAAGACTTTGTAGATGTATATCCATTTATTCCGTACCAATTTAACTTGCTGCAAAAAGTGTTTACTGGTATTCGTATTCACGGTGCATCCGGAAAGCATTTGGCAGAAGGGGAACGATCCTTATTAAGTGCATTCCAAGAATCGGCAATGAAATATGCAAAGAATGAAACAGGCACACTTATTCCATTCTCGGCATTTTACGAAACAATTGAAGCGTTTTTAGATTCGAGTATTCGTACGGTTATTATTCATGCACAAAACAACTCTCGCTTAACAGAATATGATGTAGAAGTATTGAAACTGTTATTCTTGATTAAATATGTAAAAGAGCTTCCAGCGAACTTAGAAAATTTAGCAACTCTCATGATTCAAAATATGAATGATGATAAAATCGAACTAAAAAAACAAATTGAAAGCTCTTTAATTCGATTAAGTAAAGAAACATTAATTCAAAAAAATGGACAAGAGTATATTTTCTTAACAAATGACGAGCAAGACGTCAACCGTGAAATTAAAAATATGCATGTTGATTCTGCGGAAGTCATTCAAAAAATTGGTGATGTAATCTTTAATGGGATTTACCAAGATAAAAAATATCGTTATTCACCAAAATATCATTTTAGTTTTAATACGATTATTGATGATCGTCCAATTGGTATACAAACGCATGATATTGGATTGAAAATGATTACACCATACTTTGAGGCAACAACAGAATTGAATGATGCTGAGTTGAAAATGATGTCCATGCGTGAAAGTAACGTCATTTTACGATTGCCACATGATACATCTTATTTAGAAGAAATGGAAGAAATATTAAAAATTCAAGCGTATTTAAAACTAAAAAGTGGTACAGCAGTATCACAAGCGATTGAAGATATTAAAATTCGTAAATCGAGAGAAGTTACAGAACGAAAAGAACGTATTCGCACATATGTAACGGAAGCATTAAAACATGCAGAAATCTTTGTTAACTCACAGCAATTAGATGTAAAAGAGAAAAATCCTGTAGAACGAATTAACGATGCTTTTAAAGTGTTAATCGACAACTTATATAACAAATTACATTATGTAAAAGAATTTATTGATACACCAAAACAACTAAATGAGTTATTAGTTGACAATACAACACAATTAACGTTAACGGATGATCACGAGGATGCGAACAAATTAGCAGTAAAAGAAGTGAATGATTATATCACTCGTTTAACAACGCGTAATCAGCAAATTACAGTAAAAGGCATTACAACACACTTTACAAAACAGCCATATGGTTGGAAAGAGCTTGATATTGTTTCGTTTATTATTAAGTTATTCAAAGGGCAAGACATTAAATTGCAATTGAATAGTAGCAATTTAACAACAAGTGAACGTGACTTAGTCAATTACTTAACGAAGCGTGACTATGTGGAACGTGTGATTGTAAAGAAACGGGAACGTATTTCACCAGCGTTAATAAAAGTTGTCAAGGATTTAGCAAAAGAGGTATTTGAAGTTACAGCATTGCCAACTGATGAAGATGGTTTAATGAATCGTTTTAAAGAGCTGCTAACTTCGGAACAAAATAAAATTCATGTGTTGCTAGCGCAATATCGAAATACTTTCTATCCAGGCCAAGATGTATTACAAGATGGGAAAGAATCGATTGAACAATTATTAAATATCTCAGATACGGCAAGCTTCTTTCATAAAGCGAAGCAATTACAAGATGATTTCTTAGACTATGCGGAGGATGTAGAACTTGTAAAAGCTTTCTTTGATAAGCAGCGAGATATTTATGATGACGCAGTCAAACGATTAAACATCTTTGAAAAGAACCAAACGTATGTAACAGATCAAGAAGTAACAAAGATTATTGATAACATTTCAAAAATTGTTAAACATAAAGAGCCATATAAAAACATTCACCAATTACCAGGCTTAGTTCAAGAATTTGATGAGCGATTTGTTGAGCTATTAGAAAAAGAATGTGCACCAATTAAAAAAGTAGTAGAGGCAGATTATCAAATTGTTTTAGAAGAACTAAATAAACAGGAAGAAATCAAAAATGTGTTCTTTAGTAAATTTAAAAATAACTTTGATGGTCTAAAAAATAGATTGGATCAAGTGAACAATTTTTATGAAGCTATTGCGATGCAAACAGAAAGTGATCGTTTGAAAGTGCGCTGTATTGAAGAAATTGCAGCTGAAGTAGAAAGACGTAAACCGATTGTAACACCACATGCACCAAAGGCTAATACTGGAACTGGTGGTACAACAGTCATTGATCCGCAAACAGATTACAAAACAACGAAGAAAACCCTTAGCAAAAATACGCTGATTCGTGGCATTAAAACAATTGAAAATGAAGAAGATATCGAAAACTTCTTAGATGAGATCCGCAAGCAATTACAAAAAGAATTAGAAGACGTTTCAGTTATCAAATTAGTGTAAAGAAATGAAAGGGGAGGAGAAATTCTCCCTTTCTATATAAATACAAATGAAAACAGACATAAAACCGTTCTTTATAGGTAAGAATAGAACGTCCGGTGCTGGATAGTAGCGGTCAGTTCCTTTTTTGCCCCATGCTACGTGAGGACAAAAGGAGAAAGTGAGTAAAAAGCTTCTTTTGTTTCCATAACCGTGACTTAGGTGTTTGAAAATCAACATGGATATATAAGCAAAATGGAGGAATACATAATGAATAAAACTGCAATTAAAAACTTTGCAGTATCAGCTCGCGTAAAATTAATGGACGCTGTAAAGCAGAAAGCATACGAGCTTGGTATTACAAAAGATGAAATAAAAGAACCGGAAACGTATGAAGATGGATTTCGAATTAACGAGAAATTTTTTAAAGGCTATGAATTAGAACAACGTAACAAACTCATTCAAAAAATGAACGAAAAAGACTTTGATCAAATCATTGAAGAAGTAGTCTACACATGGTTTAACCGCTTTATTGCGATTCGTTTTATGGAAGTGAATGAATACCTTCCAGCAGGTGTACGCGTTCTTTCTTCTACGGAAGCGGGAAAAACTGAACCAGACGTAATCGGCGAAGTAACAAACATTTCCGATGAATTAGACTTAAATTTAGATATCGTCTATCGCTTACAAGACGAAAACAAAACGGAAGACTTATTTAAATACATTTTGATCAAACAATGTAACAAACTCGGTGAAATTATGCCGATGATGTTTGAACAAATTCAAGATTATACGGAATTACTATTACCGGATAACTTGCTTGCGGAAGGTTCCGTTGTTCGTGATTTAGTTTCCATGATTGAAGAGGACGATTGGAAAGAGCAAGTGGAGATTATTGGGTGGTTGTATCAATACTACATCTTTGATGAGAAAGATCGGGTAATTAAAGCGAAAAAGAAATATAAAACAGAAGAAATACCATTTGCTACACAATTATTTACACCTAAATGGATTGTGCAATATATGGTACAAAATTCTTTAGGGCGTTATTGGATTGAATCGCATCCTGAAGATAGAGAATTAATAAAAGATTGGGATTTTTATTTAGAAAACCCGGATCCAGAACCAGATTTTGAAGAAAAATTAGCTCCATATATTAATAAAGAAATGCAAGTAGAAGAAATAAAGTGTTTTGACCCAGCAATGGGGAGTGGACACATTCTTGTATATATGTTTGATGTTCTTTACGAAATATATACAAGATGTGGTTATAGTGATAGAGAAATTCCTAACTTAATTATTGAAAATAATCTTTATGGATTAGATATTGATGAGCGTGCGTATCAATTAGCCTGTTTCTCTTTAATTATGAAAGGACAACAATATAACAGACGTTTCTTGCGTAATATTCAGCGAAAAGGATTAACATTAAATTTAGCTCATATTCAAGAAAGTAATCAGTTAAATGAAGAAGACATTGCTTATATTGCTGGAGAGAATGAAGGTTCTAATTATGAAAAAACAAAGAAACTTATTGAGCTTTTTTATAATGCAGACATCTATGGATCATTAATTAAAATTAACGAATTTGATGAAAGCTTTTTTAAAGAAAGACTAGAATCTATACAGAATGATATTTCGACAGATTTATTTGTTGGATTAAGTCGAGAGAAGGCTTTGTATATACTTCCTAAATTACTAAAACAAGCACAAATTATAGGGTCAACTTATGATATTTTAGTAACAAATCCTCCATATATGGGAAGTAAATATATGAATAAAGATTTAACAAAATTTATGCAAGTCTGTTATCCAAATAATAAACTTGATGTATTTGCTGCATTTATGGAAAATTCAATGGGAAAAGTGAAAAGCGATGGACATATTGGGATGATAACTCCATTCGTTTGGATGTTTATTACCTCATATGAAGATTTGAGAAACACTATTGTAGAAAATAAAAGTATTAGTTCACTAATTCAATTAGAATATAATTCTTTTCCAGAAGCTTGCATACCTGTTTGTACCTTTACTTTGAGAAACTATAACCTTGATGTCGCTGGTGAATACATTAAGTTATCGGATTTTAAAGGGAGCGAAAATCAACCAGTTAAAACATTAGAAGCGATTAACAATCCTGACAGTGCATATAGATATAGCGCAAATACTCGAGATTTTAATGAAATCCCTAATAAGCCTATTGCATATTGGATAAATGATGAATACAAACATGTATTTAATTTTGGAAACAGTTTAGAGAATGAAATCCCTGTGAAAAAGGGAATGGATACAGGAGATAATAATAGATTCTTAAGACTATGGTTTGAAGTAAATGAAGATAAATTAGGGATCAACTATAATGAAGCTTCTATTGAAGTTGCGAAAGATAAAAAGTGGTTCGCTTACAATAAAGGTGGAGAATTTAGAAAATGGTATGGGAATAATTTATATGTCATCAACTGGGAAAATGATGGACAGGAATTAAGAAAATCTAAAGCAAATCTCAGATCAAAACAATTATATTTTAAGAATGCCATAACGTGGAGTGCCCTTACATCCAGTAAAACTAGTTTTAGGTATTCTAACTATCATGCTATTTTTGACTCAGCTGGTTCATCAATGTTCCCCGATGAGATAAATATAAAATATTATTTAGCATTGCTAAATACAAAAATTGTTTATGATTTGCTAAATATGATAAACCCAACCTTAAATTTTGGTGCAGGAACTGTTGGTAAGATCCCAATCATTCATGAAAGTTCACAAAACATTATTAGCAAAATTAATAATTTATGTGATAAAAATATTGAAATATCTAAAGATGAGTGGAATTCATTTGAATTATCATGGAACTTTAGCAAACATAACTTTTTAAAAGTTCAAAGTCAAAGAATTAAAGAATGCTGGAATAGCATTAAGGAATATACAAATAATCAATTTCTAGATATGAAAAAAAATGAAGAAGAAATAAATAAGATATTCATTGATCTGTATAATCTTAACCACAGTGTTACACCTTTTTTAGATGATGAAGATATCACAATCCGCAAAGCCGACAAAGAACGCGACATCAAATCCTTCATCTCCTACGCAGTAGGCTGCATGTTAGGGCGTTATTCATTAGACCAAGAAGGCCTGGTATTCGCTGGCGGAGAGTTTGATGAGAGTAAGTATCAAACGTTTAAGGCTGATGCAAATAATATTATCCCTATTACAGATGACGAGTATTTTGAAGATGATATTGTTAGTCGCTTTATTGAGTTTGTTCGTGTGACGTTTAGTGAAGAGACGTTAGAAGAGAATCTTGATTTTATAGCGGAAGCGTTAAAGAAGAAGGCGAATGAGACATCTCGTCAATGCATTCGTCGTTATTTCTTAAAAGAATTCTTTAAAGATCATGTGAAGACGTATCAGAAACGTCCAATTTATTGGTTATTTGATAGTGGTAAGAATGATGGGTTTAAAGCTTTAATTTATATGCATCGTTATGATGTTGGAACGGTGGCCCGGGTTCGTACGGATTATCTTCATACGTTGCAACGTAAATATGAATCTGAGATTGTGCGCCGTGATGTATTAATTGAGTCTGATGCACCTGCGAAAGATAAGACGCGTGCGAAAAAAGAGAAAGAAAAGCTGCAAAAACAATTGCTTGAGTGCCAGCAATATGACCAAGTCATTGCTCATGTTGCGAATCAAAAGATTGCAATTGATTTAGATGATGGTGTGAAAGTAAACTATGCGAAGTTCCAAGGGATTGAACTTCCACAAGGAGAAGGTAAGAAACCATTGAAAGCGAATTTATTAGCGAAGATTTAACGTGTTATAATATATAAGAAACCATGATAGATTCAGCAATGTTGCTGAATCTATTTCTTACTATTGAGAGTTGGTGAAGTATGAATACAAAAGAAATAAAACGTGTTTTACAAGAGATGTTTGATAAAGAACTAACAGAAGGAAAAAAGCGTCATATTGTATTTTGGTATGATGAAGCAGGGGAGTTTATGGAAGAAGTTGATGAATTGAACTTAGAAGATGTTCGTATTTGGAAGCTGACACCTCATAATATGTTTGCGACAAAGTATGAGTTAGAGAAGCAAGATACAACGTCTCACTTTTTAATTTATGCAAATATGGCAAAGCCTCTAGCTAGGGAAGATTGGCTATTAGATATTTATAAATATAGTCAAGAGTTTGCGACAGATAAAGTTACAGTTATGATGCGTGAGTTAGGTGTAACAAATGATGCCGTGTTACGTGATGTGTTTAAGAAATATATGAAATTCTTTAACAATAAAGAGCGTTACGCTACGTTTAAATCGTATAAGATTCAAGAGTATACAGAAGAGCAAATCGATCTTACTGTGTTAGCTTCCCTATGTAAATGCAGTCTTGTTAGTTTAGATGAAGTGTTAAAAGCTTTGTTTAGAGAACAGCTACAAGAGACGAATAAATATTGGGAGAATATGAAAAAGTTTGGGGATGAAGAGACGTTTTGGAGTCTTGTAGAGAAAGTGTATGGCTATCATTTACAAGACAAGTCCCTTGATTCTCTGTTTATTTTCTTATTATTAACAAATGTGAGCGAAACGTTAGGCGGAGAAATTCCGACAACATGGCAGCCATATATTTCAGCGATGCCGATGAATGCGATCGTATTTATGAATCAATTTATGAATCATAGTACAGATGGACCGATTTATAATGAACTGGCAGATAGAGTAGAAAAGCGTGTAAAGGTTAAAGAACATATGCAAAGTAAAGAAATAAAAGATTACATAACGTCAGATACGTTCCGTTATTTTGATGAGAGCATTATTACGTATATTACAAATCGATTAATGGACGACTTTCATGATTATGAATCATATATAGAGCTCATTACCGCAAGAAGAACATTGCATTGGTTTGAAGTATTTCAACATGAATATGAAGCATTATATCAAGCGATTCAATTGTTTCAAAAAGCGCATGAATTTGGGAAGGAAACTGTGGAATCTCAATCATTTGAGTTGTTTAAAGCATATGAAAATAAATATTACAGTATAGATACTGCGTACCGAAAATTTTATGTGGCGTTCGATCAAATTGAAAATAAAGATCTTTTCTTACCACTTCGAGATAAATTAGAAAACTGGTATACAAATGGATATATCAGTGAGTTAGCGATTAAATGGTCTGATGCGATTGAACAGAATCAAAAAGAATATTGGCCCATCGCTGGTATAGAGTCGCAACATACATTTTATCGTTCATTTGTACAACCGTTTGTGAATAAAGAAGAACGAGTGTTTGTGATTGTGTCGGATGCACTTCGCTATGAAGCTGCGAAAGAATTGTGTGATGTGTTGAATGTAGAAAGAAAAGCATCAACGGAGATTGTCGCATTGCAAGGTGCTGTACCTTCTTATACAGACTTAGGTATGGCAACTTTACTTCCGCATAAGACAATTACATTTGGTGATAACGCCGAAATGTATGTAAATGGTTATAAAGCAGCGAATACGGAAAATAGAAATACTGTGCTTGCAGAGCATTATAAAGATTCTATAGCGGTTCAATATAAAGACTTAGTAGCAATGAATCGTCAACAATTCCGCGCAGTTTTTTCTGGTAAGAAAGTAAGTTATATTTATCATAATGTAATTGATGCAAGAGGAGATCATGCGGCAACAGAACATGAAGTGTTTCAAGCAGTAGAACAAGCTCTGCAAGATATTCGTATAATGGTGAATCAATTAATTAATACGGTGAGTGCTTCTAATATTATGATTACGGCAGATCACGGGTTTATTTATAATCGAGATGTACTACAAGCTAGCGATAAAGTGAAGAAAAATATAATGAATGCAGATCTTGAAAAGCGTCGATTTATCGTTTCAAATACACCCGATTCTTTAGAAGGAACAATTCGTTTTTCTATGGACTATGTACTAGGGGAAGGTTCTAATAAATATGTAACAGTACCAAGGGGAGCGAATCGTTTTTCTGTTCAAGGAGCAGGTGCGAATTATGTACATGGTGGTGCAATGCTTCAAGAAATTGTTATTCCAGTTATTAAATTTAAAAACGATCGCAGTAAGTCTAGTAAGAATGATGTGAAAAAAGTTGAAGTAAAATTAACAAGTTTAACAAGAAAAATTACGAATAGTATTACATATTTAGAGTTCTTTCAGACGGAAAAAATAGAAGAGAAGAAAACACCTTTACGATTAAAAGTATACTTTACAGATGAAGAAGGCAATCGAATTTCGAATGACAGTATGATCATTGCAGATAGCCAATCCTCTAAACCAGAAGATCGTACATTTAAAGAGAAATTTGTCTTAAAAAATATGACGTATGATAAAACAAAGAAATATTATTTAGTGTTAGAGGATGAGGACGAGACTGTTGAAAATATTTATGAGAAAGTAGCATTTGCGATTGATATAGCGATTACAAATGATTTTGGTTTCTAAGAAAAATGTGAGGTTGAGTGGAGATGGAGGATTTAAATACAAAGTTAAATACACATTTTGCAGGAAAAGTCGTGCGTAAAGATTTAACAAAGAAAATTAAAGAAGGTGCGAATGTTCCGGTTTATGTACTAGAATATTTACTCGGCATGTATTGTGCAACAAATGATGAACAGAGTATGAATGATGGCGTAGAAATGGTTAAAAAGATTTTAGCTGATAATTTTGTACGTCCTGATGAAGCTGAGAAAGTAAAGTCGAAGGTGAAAGAATTAGGTAAATATACGGTTATCGATAAGATTGGTGTAAAACTAAATGATAAAAAAGATATATACGAAGCAGAATTTTCAAACCTTGGATTAAATAGTGTACCCATTTCCTCACACTATGTAAAAGAGTTTGATAAACTACTTGCAGGTGGTATTTGGTGCATTATAAAAATGGAATATTACTTTGATGAGGAGTCAAAAGGGACGAGCCCATTTCGTATTGAAAGTGTAACACCAATTCAAATGCCGAATATGGATTTAGACGAGATGTTCGAACAAAGAAGATATTTTTCTAAAGAAGAGTGGATTGATGTTTTAATTCGTTCAACTGGTATGGAACCAACGCAGCTAGAAGAGACTGTAAAATGGCATTTACTTGAACGCATGGTACCGCTTGTAGAAAATAATTATAATTTATGCGAACTAGGGCCAAGGGGTACAGGGAAATCCCATATTTATAAAGAGATTTCCCCAAACTCTATTTTAGTATCAGGTGGACAAACAACAGTAGCGAACTTATTTTACAATATGTCGACCAGAAAAATTGGATTAGTTGGTATGTGGGATACAGTAGCTTTTGATGAAGTTGCTGGAATCACATTTAAAGATAAAGACGGGATTCAAATTATGAAGGATTATATGGCTTCAGGTTCTTTTGCCCGTGGCCGCGAAGAAAAAAATGCTAGTGCTTCCATGGTGTTTGTAGGAAATATTAATCAAAGCGTCGATGTTTTGTTGAAAACATCTCATTTATTTGATCCATTTCCAGAAGCGATGGCATATGATTCTGCATTCTTTGATCGCATGCATTACTATCTACCAGGCTGGGAGATTCCGAAAATGAGACCGGAATTTTTCACAAATGAATACGGCTTTATTACAGACTATTTAGCAGAATTTTTACGTGAAATGCGAAAGCGTTCTTTCTCGGATGCAATTGATAAGTTTTTTAGATTAGGAAATAATTTAAATCAACGTGATGTAATCGCAGTACGTAAAACGGTTTCTGGTCTGATTAAACTGCTATATCCAAACGGAGAGTACACAAAAGAAGATGTGGAAGAAGTACTTCGATATGCGTTAATAGGACGTAGACGTGTAAAAGAGCAATTAAAGAAAATTGGCGGCATGGAATTTTATGATGTGAATTTCTCTTATATTGACAATGAAACAATGACTGAAGAGTTTGTATCAGTTCCTGAACGAGGCGGAGGAACTTTAATTCCAGAGGGGATGAATAAACCAGGCCATATTTATACAGTGGCTCGTGGCAAGACGGGAATGATTGGTACTTATAAATTAGAAACAGAAGTTGTAAGTGGAACTGGTAAGTTTGAAAAAACGGGGTTAAATTCAGATCGTGATGCAAAGGAAAGTATTGATACAGCTTTTCGATTTTTTAAAGCAAATCATAAAAATATGAGTGGAACTATTAGTACGACGACAAAAGATTATTTAATGCATATTCAAGATATTCATGGCGTCGGTTTAACTGGTGAACTATCACTTGCAGCATTTATTGCGTTATGTTCTGGTGCGTTAAGTAAACCGGTGCAAAACCAAATGGTTGTGTTAGGATCTATTAGTATTAGTGGTACGATTAATAAAGTAGAAGAATTAGCGAATGTACTGCAAGTTTGTTTTGATTCAGGAGCGAAGAAAATACTTTTACCAATGGCATCAGCTGTTGATATTCCAAGCGTGCCACCTGAGTTGTTTGCTAAGTTTCAGATTGCATTTTATCAGAGTGCAGAGGATTCTGTGTTTAAGGCTTTAGGAGTTGAATAAAGACATAAAATAGCAGTCACAATATGTAGAATGTGACGCGGTATCATTTCATCATTTATGGAGTAACGAAAAAGGATTTACGAAATGTTGAGGCGTTATTTCAAAAGAACTTAGTCACAAACTTGTTATTAGATGGAGTCGAACCAGAAGTGATTGAACATTATGTAAAGAATAGCTCACCAATGCAATATGCAGCAACAAATAATCGCAGCATTCTTTCGCAAATGAATGATGCGGTCTTTATGGTGGACCATTACTTCTATGCTGAATTAGTAGAGAAACAGAAGCCTTTTATTAATATTGAAAGGCTCAATCAAGATTTAAACAAAACTGTAATGTTGAAAATACCAAAATATCCTGCAGATATGATGAGAGATGCTCTTAATCAGCATTTGATTATGTCAAAAAAAGAATAGGGGAAAAGGCATGAGAGATCAGTTGTGGAAAATTATTGATAACATGTCAGAAGAAGAAGCGAAATCACTGTTACGCTTTGTTTTGCTGCAACTTGAGCTTGTAGCGGAACATCAGGATGAAGAAATGATACATATGGTAGCAGAAATACCAAAACAATTAATAGAATCACAAAAGCCTACATTACACATAAAAGACAGCGAACATGTACATATTGCATTTGGTGATTCGTCGGCAGGTTGCTTAAAGCACACGTTAAAAAAGGAAGGATTTCATCAAGATTATGTCATTTCATTATCGGATATTTTTTCAGTCGGACCAATTTTTCACTTAGATGATCGAAAAGGACAAGTTGCTAGACAAGAATGGTTATCTAGCAATTTAAGCACAGGTGATTTCTATTTTGAGGAAGAGTATTTACCGCGCTTTCTTTCTTCATTAGAAGAGATGCGCTCTATTTCAAAAGATACATCAGTTACAATTTGGAAAGCAGATAATGATCATGAACATGTAGGGCTTTGCTTTGTACTTGCTATGTTAGAAGAGAAGAAAAATATTAGAATAATTAACACTTCAGAAGCACAGAAAGAGTTATTGAATAAAGAGTATGATATATGTGGAACTGGTGAACTAGACCCAGAAGATATAGCGGTTATTCTTGAACAATATAAAGAAAAGGAATGTTTAAAAGAAGAAACTCGAGCAGCGTTAATAAAAGAATGGAACGCTTTATCTACTAACACAGCACTCTTACGAATTTGGAAAGATGGTACAGTTCATTCTGTAGTAGAAGATTATTTTGATGAATATATAGTTCGATGTGCAAAAGAAATAGGAGCAGACAAAGGTTTTTCTAAAGCTGCTCACGTAATTGGAGAAGTGCTTGGCCGTGTAGAACAGTTAGTCGGGGATGTTTTTCTTGAATATCGCTTACAAACATTAATAAAACAAAATATTTTTCAAGCCAAAGGTTCCTTAAAAGCAATGCGCTATTATAGTGTGAAATTAAATAGATAAGAGGATTAAAGCCTTACTTTTGAAGGAGATTTTTTCAAAAGTAAGGCTTTTTTTAGTTCATAAAATGAATTTGGGCGATATATAAGCTACCTTTAGGTGACCTATGACATATGAATGTTGAAAGAAATATAGATAAAGGAGGTACCATTTCATATGTATAACTACCCGAATTATCCAGGTGTAGGTTATGATCAAACTATGTATTCACAGTATCAAGGATATGATGAAGAAACTATGGAACCGAGAGAGGTTGATTATGAAGAGTATCGCCCTGATGATGCGGAAGATGCGCCGACGTCACCGCCCCCATCGCAAGCACCTTCCGTACCTTCAACATTTGCAGCACCTGTACAAAGTGGCAATATTAAATCATGGATGTGTAATTGTTTAGGAAGATGGGGATACTTACGATTGCATCGCCCTGGCCCTTTTGGAAGAGATTTATGGTTTTTCCCAACTGAAGTAAGAAGAGGCGGGGTATCCGGTTATACGTGGCAAGCTGGACGTCGCCGGAAAGTGAGTTATCGTTATCAACAAATTAGTAATTTTATGTGCTTTGCTTAGAAAAGAATCAAAGAGGAGAATATTCTTCTCTTTGATTTTTATTTTTCAAGTTCCAAAGTAATATATTAACAAAAAAAACATAATTTTCATTCTTTTGATGGGTTATAATTCATATGTTGGAGTGATTTTTATAAAACATGAGAGTGAGGGAATGCGATGTCTGTAAAAAACAAAGTTGGTCGAAACATTAAGGATGGGATTAAGCTGGCTTCTCCTGAATTTAAAGAAGATGCGTATGAAATTTATAAGGAATCACGTAAATTACAACCGATTTTGTTTGTATATAAAGGGGAATTAGGAACAGAGTGGTTGATTACAAGATATGAAGATGCATTGTCTCTGTTAAAAGATTCGCGCTTAAAGAAAAATCCAGAAAATATTTTTTCTCAAGAAAAATTAAAATCATTATTTTCGATTGAAAATAGCGATCATTTAACAAAACATATGTTAAATGCAGATCCACCTGATCATAACCGTTTGCGATCACTTGTTCAAAAAGCGTTTACTCCTAAAATGGTTTCGCAATTACATAGTCGCATTCAGCATATTGCGGACACTTTATTAGATCATGTGGAACAGAAGCGATCCTTTTATCTTGTTCGTGATTTTTCATTCCCATTACCAATCATAGTCATTAGCGAAATGCTCGGTATTCCAAAAGAAGATCAAGCAAAATTCCGCATATGGTCTCATGCGGTCATTGCTTCACCTGAAACACCAGAAGAAAAACAAGACAATGCGAAAAAACTTTCTGAGTTTATTACGTATTTACAATATTTAGTTGATTTGAAACGAAAAGGGCCAAAAGAAGACTTAATTAGCAGGTTAATACAAGCTGAAAGTGAAGGTAGTCAATTAAGTGCACCAGAGCTTTATTCCATGATTATGCTGCTTATTGTAGCTGGGCATGAAACAACGGTAAATTTAATGACGAATACAGTGTTAGCATTATTAGAGAATCCAGATCAACTGCAGTTATTAAAAGAAAGACCAGAGCTTATTGATTCAGCAATTGAAGAAGGCTTACGTTACTATTCTCCAGTTGAGGTTACAACGGCACGCTGGGCAGCTGAACCTTTTCACATACATAATCAAGTAATTCAAAAGGGGGATATGGTGACAATTTCTTTAGCCTCTGCAAATCGGGATGAAACCATTTTTGCAAATCCAGATGTATTTAATATTACAAGAGAAAATAATCGTCATATTGCTTTTGGGCATGGAGGCCATTTTTGTTTAGGAGCACCATTGGCTAGATTAGAAGCAAAAATCGCAATTGCTACATTGTTAAAACGGATGCCTCGATTACAAATAAAAGGAAAGAGAGAAGATATAAAATGGGAAGGTAATTATTTAATGCGTTCTTTAAAGGAATTACCATTAATTTTCTAGAATATAGGTATGTGAGACACGCATACATCATATTTCACTTACATAGAGTATGTATGTGTAAATCAAAATTAAAACGGAAGGGTGAAGACATCCCAATGATCAACTAATTCTATTTGTTAAGAAATCTTCGTGAAAAACGAAATCTTCTTCTGAATAGGATTAGTATGTACATTTTTGTATAAAAGGGATGTGATTCGCACTGCGAATATACGATCTTTTTCATATGATTTGTACTGCCTCTTATTCAGAACGAAAATAGGGGGCTTTTTTATGTCAGTAAGTGCAGAAATAAATCAACAAGTTGGCATGTCGCAAGTATTAAAAAATCGATTTGTGCAAGGGATTCTTACCTCGGCACTATGTTTACAAATCGGGATATGGGTTCGGAATTTTGCGGTATTATTGTATGTCATGGAAATGACAAAAGGAAATGCGTTTGCGATTTCTATGATTTCAGTTGCGGAGTTTGCACCTATTTTTATTTTTTCATTTATTGGAGGAACATTTGCAGATCGGTGGAAACCACGAAAAACGATGATTTGGTGCGAAGCTTTAAGCTCTTTATCTGTATTTGCAGTCCTTCTCACACTCATGTTTGGCACATGGAAAATCGTTTTCTTCGTTACTTTAATCTCAGCGATTCTTTCGCAATTTTCCCAGCCTTCTGGTATGAAGTTATTTAAGCAACATTTATCAGCAGAAGAGATACAATTAGCCATGTCGTTATATCAAACGATTTTTGCGATATTTATGATACTCGGTCCTATACTTGGCACTTTTGTTTTTCAAAGCTTCGGTATTTATATTTCAATTGTCGTAACAGGAGTTGCTTTTTTACTTGCGGCTATTGTTTTATTGTTTTTGCCAAAAGATGTGGAGATGAAGGCGGAAAAGAAGCAAGTGAGTTTACTGCAAGAAATGGCAGATGGCATTAAGTATGTGTTAGCTAAAAAAACATTAACGTTACTCGGTATTTGTTTTATGGCTGCAGGATTAGGAATTGGTCTTATTCAGCCGTTAGGAATTTTTATCGTAACAGAGCAACTTGGTTTATCTAAGGAAGGTTTGCAATGGTTATTGACTGTAAACGGAGCCGGTATGATCATTGGCGGTGCATTCGCGATGGTATTTGCGAAAAATGTTGCACCGCAAAAGATGTTAATGATTGGGTTACTTGCACAAGCAATTGGCATTGGGATCATTGGTTTCTCTACAAACTTATGGATTACACTTACGGCACAACTGTTTAGCGGTCTTGCTCTTCCTTGTATTCAAATTGGCATTAATACACTTATCATTCAAAACTCTGATACAGACTTTATCGGACGTGTAAATGGCATCTTAAGTCCACTATTTACAGGATCAATGGTACTCACGATGAGTATAGCTGGTTCATTAAAAGAAGTATTTTCACTTAGTATACTTTATGAAGGAACAGCGGTATTATTTATCATTGGGTTATTTGTGATTTTGCCAATTTATCATTTAAAACCTGCCGTAAGGGCTGAAAATCAACCAGCGAAAGACGGGAGTGCTATTCAACAAGAATCGTAATTCTAATAAAAAGTAGAAGTATCAGACCTCATGAATTTGTGAATGATAAAAGCATAAGGAGGTGTGATACTGATGGCGCAAGATGTTTTATGTGAAGTAAACAACTGTAAATATTGGGGCAACGGTAACAAATGTAATGCCGATGCAATTTATGTAGTAAGTCATAAAGGAAAGCAAGCGTCGAAAACAGAAGAAACAGATTGTAAAACTTTCATACCAGAAGTTTAATTTTTTCGGGTAACCATATGGCGGTTACCCTTTTCTTAATTATATTATTGATAATAAATCTCATTTTCATTCATTTTTTCTTATTTTTCTTGTCGTTCATGTTGCGTTTTTATTCATGAAATCATCCTCCAGCAGGGCTAAACTAAGAATCCAAAAAATGAGGTGAGGCAGAAGTTCACTTTGTTTTTATGTTTCTCAATTGTAAAGAAATGGTTTCTCTCGTACGATGAAAGTATGGCTAAATCAAATAGAGTGGAGGATGATGCTGATGTTAACGTGTCGAAAAAGCGAGATCTTTCAACAGTTTATTCGTAATGTAACAGCTAGTATTGAAAATAATAAAAATGAAGAAACGATAGTTTGTACAATTGAGAAACTTTTAGAAAAACTTTTAGAGACGAAAGCATGGCTCCCATTAGAAAAACAGAAAACAAATAGGAATCAATATGCTCGTCATTTATTATATAAAGACCCATTAGATCGTTTTGAAGTACTTGCGCTTGTATGGAAGGACGGACAAGCAACACCATTACATGATCATGATGGTACTTGGGGAGTAGAAGGCGTTTTTTCTGGCCGAATTAAGGTGAAAAACTTTTTACAAATCAAGCAATTAGAAGAATCAATTTTTCAATTGAAATATTTAGGTCAGTTATATTTAGGGGAAGGAGAAACGGATAAAGTCATTCCTCCAGCTGATTGTCATATCCTTGAAATTGAACCGAATGAACAAGTTGTTACCATTCATATTTATGGAAAGAAACTGGAGAAATTTAAAGTATTTATTCCAACCGAAAGAAAAGAGATATATAGGTGTAAGATGAAATATATTCAATATAGCTCATAACAGTTATAATCCAAAATGAAAGCGCTATCTTATTTCAGAGAAAGGATGGCGTTTTTATTTTGAATTGATATGGAAATATTTCTTGACCTGAAACGCTTTTCATAAATTATAACTGAGAGGTAGTTACTGCGTTAGATATGGAAACGATATCTTCCTATCTTTTCGTGGATTCCTAGAAAGTGGTGAAGAAATAATGAAACTTATTGCGATTGATTTAGATGGAACGCTTCTTTCGAAAAATAAAATGATTAGTAAAGAAAATGCAGAAGCGATTCGAAAATGTCAAGAAGAGGGGCATGTTGTAGCCATTTGTACCGGACGTTCTATCGTTGACATTGAACGTCTGTTACAAGAAGTAAACTTACAATGCCCAATCATTGCAGAAAATGGTGCAGTTATTTATAAAGATAAAACAATGTTGAAAAGATACGCTATACAAAATGAGCACGCACTTGAAATTATAGAATATTTGGAGGAGCAAGGTATGTATTATCAATTATATACGGATAAAGGTGTATACGTACCAAAGTATGGTGAAGAAAATGTACGTAAAGAAATGGAAGCGATTCGAAATCTAGGTATAAACCTTAGTGAAGAAGAGGTTGAAAACATTGCAGCGCTTTACCTTGAACATACAGCTTTTCATAGTACAGACAGTTGTAAAGCGATTATAAACAAAGAGTTATATGTGCACAAATTTTTACCTTTCTCTTATGATAAGTCGAAATTAAAAAGGTTAAAAGAAAAGTTCCAGCATAACAGTAAGTTAATTATTTCTGCTTCTTATTGGCATAATTTAGAGATTAATCACTGTGATGCTCAAAAGGGAAATGGATTATATACATTAGCGGAATATCTTAATATTCCATTTGAAAACACAGTAGCCATTGGTGATGGACTAAATGATGTTTCCATGATGCAAAAAGCCAATATGTCCATTGCGATGGGGAATGCTGTTAACGAGTTAAAAGAAATGTGTCACTATGAAACATTAACAAATGAAAAGCACGGTGTTGCTCATGCTCTATATCATTATGTAATGGCATAAGATCATGATTGAAACAAAAAAGAATCCGAATTTGGATTCTTTTTTGTTTTTTTATTAGGGGTAAGGTATTCTATGAGACTTATAGAATCCTTATGACAAATATTATATGGAATATTTTGGAATTGAAGTATATATTTCGGTTTTTATTTGTGAAAATTTTGTGAATTTCATATTTACTTCATTAGTGGTTTTAGAAGTTCTTATTAAAAAATAAAAATTTATTTGAATAATTACACTTCTACTATATACCTAAACGACCATTATCCGTATAATGAAGAAGCATGCGTTAAAAATTGGTATTAAATTTACATATAGAGGTGAAAAGGGAATGAGTGCTCGGCTAATGGAACTCATTGATGTGAACACAATAAAAATAATGGCGGAACAGTTTTATAAACTAACAAATATGTCACACCAACTTCTTGATGCTGAAAGAGAATGTATTTTTTCATTCGGTATGGATCAAGAAATAAATCATAGATTGACTAAGGTTGAAATTCCCATTTTTTTAGACGAGCAATATTTAGGGTCTTTTATTGCTTGTCCTATAAAAAATGATATGGTTTATTGTCAAAAATACTTCGAAACACTTTCCAGTTTTATTGTAAATCATGCGAGAACTCAACTTCAAAACCAAAATCAAAATTTACAGTTGCTTTCAAAGGAGAAAGAGCAATTATATACCATTTTACAAAATATGCCCGTTATGGTTGATGCTCTTGATCTTGATGGTGAATTTATTTTATGGAATCGTGAATGTGAGAGTGTAACGGGTTACACAGCAGAAGAAATGATTGGAAATCCAAAGGCTCTTGAATTATTATATCCAGATGTAAACTATCGCCGACAAATCCAAGAAAAGTTTGCTGCTTACGGAAGAGATTTTCGAGATTGGGAAATGAACTTAACTTGTAAAAATGGTGAGCAAAAAACAATTATGTGGTCTAATATATCCAATCGCTTTCCGGTTTCTGGGTTTAGTTACTGGGCTGTTGGGGTCGATATTACCCATTTAAAAGAGATAGAAGCCCAGTTAAAAGAACAGACATCCGAATTGGAACTCATTTTTCAAGCGCTACCAGATTTATGCTTTTTAACAGAAGCTGATGGAACGATTATAGATTATAAAGCCGGTTCACCTGCGAAATTTTATGTACCAGCAGACGAGTTTATGGGGAAAAAGTTTGATGAAGTTTTGCCATCTCCTGTAGCACAGCAGTTCCAAGAAGCTATTGATCAAGTACAGAAAGAAGAAACAATCGCTATTGTCGAATATTCTCTTTCTTTGAAAGGAAGCATAAGTTTTTTTGAAGCTAGATGTTTTCCATTATCGAAAGATAGAGTTATGATAATTGTTCGTGATATTACTGAAAGAAAAAAGACAGAAGAGTTATTAAATAAATCTGATACACTTGCAGCAATTGGACAATTAGCTGCAGGAGTAGCACATGAAGTTCGAAATCCATTAACAGTAATTAAAGGATTTATTCAGCTCTTTCAAATGAATAAAGAGGATCAAGAGAAATACTTTGATCTTATGCTTTCAGAGATTGAACGAATTGAGTCTATTCTTCACGAATTTTTATCAATCGCTAAAACAGATGTAATTCCTACAGAAAAGAAAAATCTTTATTCTATTATGAAAAATGTTGTTTCATTAATTAATACAAAAGCAATTATGACAAATATTCAAATTGAAATTATATCTGAATCAAAAGAATTAGTAATTGAGTGCTGTGAAAATCAATTAAAACAAGTATTTATTAACATTTTACAGAATTCAATCGAGGCGATGCCAGATGGTGGTAAAATCTTTATTCATATGAAAACGAATAGAATAAATGAAGTGATAATTGATTTAGTAGACGAGGGAATCGGTATACCAGAAGAACGTATTAAAAGGTTAGGAGAACCATTCTATAGTACAAAAGAGAAAGGCACTGGAATTGGTTTAATGTTAAGCTATAAAATTATTGAACGACATCAAGGAAGAATTAGTATTATGAGTAAAGTTGGCGTTGGAACATCTGTTACGATTTATTTACCAATGTTCCAACACGAAAAATCTCTTTCTGACAATGAACATCCCTTTACTATAGCGAATTCGTAATTAGCAAATGCAACAATATTAAGTAACTTTTAAAATATATAATCACCCTAATCGATTTTTATTTCAAATCTAATTTCTAGAATAAATAGAAAGAAAAAGCACATTGTCATCTATATGAGAGGACGATGTGCTTTTTTATCATCAATGTTCCGAATTTTAGAACATGTTTTTATACAGGAAATGATATTAATTATTATTATCTTTCTTGCTAGAATACATAATAAAGTTAGGGGGTGTTTTACATAAAAGTTATTTTTTTCTATTCTTTAAAAATGATAAACGAAATAGGAGGTTTATATATTTGGAGAATCATATTTTTTTCTTTGACTAGGTAATATATCATCACAAAATAAATAGTTGTTCTATTATATCTATTTATTTTTATGTAAAGTACTAAAGTTATTTTTATAAAAAAGGAGATGCTTATAATGAAAATACCTTGTTTTGTAATGCGTGGAGGAACATCAAAAGGATTATTTTTTTTAGATAAACACTTACCTTCAAATAAACGATTGAGGGATGAGGTAATTTTAAAAGTACTAGGAGCTGGAAATGCTCGCGGTGTTGATGGAATGGGGACACTAGATCCTTTATCCAATAAAATTGCTATTATTCGTAAATCAACTGATCCAGGAATCGATATTGACTATTTATTCTTGCAGGCAGATTTAAAGAAAATGGTACTAGATGATAGTGTAAACTGCGGTAATATTATTTCAGCTGTGGCACCATATGCGATTGAAAGTGGCATAATAAAGGCTGAATCTGGTGAAATGACAGTTACAATTAGAAATGTAAATACAAATGCTATCGTGGAGTCAAAGGTTCTGACTGAAAACGGAAACGTACTGTATAGTGGAAATGTTAAAATTGATGGTGTTCCAGGAACCGGCGCTCCGATTCGACTGAACTTTATGAATTCAGTTGGATCTGTTACAGGAAAGCTTTTTCCTACAGGATCAAAGATAGATGTGATTGAAGGCATCAATGTGTCTTGTATAGATGTTTCAGTCCCTTTAATTATTATTCAAGCGAATGAACTTGGTATTGAGGGAGATGAAAGCCCTGAACTATTGAATTCTAATACGATGTTTTTAAATAAAATTGATATGATTAGAAAAGAAGTAGCTGCACTTGCCAATTTAGGGAATGTGTCTAATAAAGTAATTCCTAAAATAGCAATTGTCTCAAGACCTAGAAAGTCCGGTACGATAACATCACGATATTTTATTCCACATCAATGTCATAGTACACATGCTGTAACAGGGTCGCTGGCACTTTCTGCGGCAATAAAGATTAATGGAACGACTGCTAATCATATTGTAAAGAAGAGTGGTTCATATAAAGAGGAAGAATCGAATCCAATAATTATTGAACATCCAGCAGGTCAAATTCAAACAGAATCAATTGTAGTGGAATCAAATGGAAAGTATTCTATTAAACAATCTAGCATTACTCGTACTGCGCGGTTAATTTTTAAAGGAGAATTAATATTATCATAAATGATAATGCTACAAAAAATTTTTGGAACATGAAAGTTTCACTTAAAAATGTAGTGATGGAAAGAAGTCAACAAGCGGAAGGCTGATTTATGAAAAGAAGAAAGGTTATGAAAGTTCATCTTATGCATCTATTCTAATGCTTTAGACAGTGTCATTGATTATGCCTAGACAAGACCGAGAAATCAAAAAGAATATTTCTCGGTCTATCTATTTACTAGATTGGAGGTTCTTTATTAGTGGACAATATGAAGAAAGCATCATTTTATATGATTCTTTCAGGTTTCAGTTTTTCGCTATCTGGTTTTTTCGCAGAACATGCTATTTTTTCTGGAGATTTCTTTTTAACTTTAACAGCAAGATTTTTCATTCCGTTTATTTTCTTAATTCCTTTTATTGTGAATCGGGTACAAAGAAAAGAGTTTTGGCTGAATAGTTATAAGCAATTACCACGAGCGTTTTCCATTACTCTTTCTCAAGCGTTATTTTTTCTATGTGCAGCTAATAGTTCCTTGTTTATAGCTATGGTTTTATATAATACAGGACCTATTTTTATCTGTCTCTTTACACTCTTCTCCAAAACAAAACGTGCGACAAGAATGGAAATGATAGCTTCTCTTTTTGGATTTTTAGGAGTGTTTCTTATATTGAAAACAGGGGGGATTGATTTTAAATCTCTATTTTATTTAGGAATAGGTGTACTTTCTGGAATTTCGCTAGCTTTTTCACAGATATTTTTACATAGAAGTGCACAAACTGATGATAATCTTTCTATCATGACTTACACCTATTTATATGGTAGTATTCTCTCTGCATTCTTATCAATTTGTTTTACGAAGACGAGTTACGAAGAAGTATTTATGTCGAGCCCAATTGTACTATTATTTTTAGTTTTAATGGCAGCTGGTAGTCTCGGAAATCAATGGTTTAGAGGAATAGCATATAAATTAACGCCACGAATATCAAAGTTATCTACACTTTTGTATTTGAATATCTTATTTTCTTTATTTTTAGACGTATTATTTAATGATAGCATTCCATCTTTTATTCAGTTTACAGGTGCACTATTTGTTATAACAAGTGCTGTCGTGCCTATTTTGATGCGTTCTGATAAGAAACAAATGGAACAAAAACAAGTAGCAAATGGGTAAATCGTTAAGTACATGAAGAATAACATTTTTATTCTTCATGTACTTATTTTAAAAACAAAAAATGATTCTTTCATATGAAATGAGATGAGAAGATAGTATATTGCGAATGATTGACATGTTCTATATACGCATGAAAGATGTTACCCCGCAAATTGCACAGCAGTTTCTGCATGTAAATAAGCTGTATCAAACACGGGAATAGAGAAATCTTTTTGCGAGAGCAGTAAAGGAATTTCTGTACATCCTAATAAAATACCTTCAGCGCCGTTTTCAATTAGTTTCGTTGCGATTTGTAACAATGTTTCTTTTGATTGCGGTGAAAGGATACCTTTACTTAACTCATTTAAAATAATATGATGGATCAAGTTTCGTTCATCTTCATGAGGAATCATTGTTTCAATCCCATAATTCGCTAACCTTGCTTTATAAAAATTTTCTTCCATTGTTTGTTTTGTTCCGAGAAGACCGATCCGCTTAATCTGCTGTTTCATAATTTTTTCTGCACTTACATCACCTATATGGAGGAGAGGGATAGATACTGCTTTTTCTACTTCATCTGCAAATTGATGAACAGTATTTGAACACATGAGTATACAGTCAGCGCCGGAGCTTTCTACTTTCTTTGCTACGTCAATTAATTCATGTTTTACTTCCTCATATTGATGATTTTGCAATAATGTTGTGATTTCCCCAAAGTCCATGCTGTATAAAACGAGTTTTGCATTTTGATTATATTGGGTAAGTGCAAGCGTATTGATATGTTTATAATATAAAGATGTTGACTCCCAACTTAACCCACCGATTAACCCAATTGTTTTCATACTCTATTCCTCCGTTACAGTAGTTTTTTATTTATTATTTCATAATTCCGATAAGAATACAATGATTTAAAATGATTCTTTTCCACATGAATTGTAATTGGTGAGTTAGATTATTGTTTTTTTGATAAGACTTGTGCAAAAACGCACGAAATTTAATGTTAAAAACGGAACATACAGCAAGCATGATAGTTCCTATTTTGTGATAGCCGGTCTAAAGTTTTTCTACCCTTTTAAAGGAAAAGAGGAGCTCACCATCGCCTAATTTAGAAGAAAGTTTTCGTTTATTTCAATAAGACACGCTCAAAAAGTGGATAAAAACATACTGTATAATACGAACCTGTTAAAATAATCAACTACCTATTAGTTTTGAAACCAAAAGGAGGAAAAAAATATGAGTTACGGTGGTTCTTGTGGTTTTGGTGGAGGATTCGCTTTATTAGTTGTATTATTTATTTTATTGATTATTGTTGGATGCAGCTGCTGGGGCGGAGGATATTAATTTTTAATACACCTTCACAAATATGTGTAAAAGAAAAAACTATGTAATGTATTCGTATGAGTACAAACAAAAAAGGAGCCCAGTAGCTCCTTTTTTGTTACATTTTATGAAAGATCATGACGAAATAGGAAGATTATCATACAGAACACCATGCTTCATAAAACGCTTTTACCGATGTATAGCGTTTATTTCTATCGCTCTCTACAGCATAGCAGGCTACATCATATAAAGGTTTTCCAGCCTCCCATTTTGCAAACGATCGATTCAAGCCACCACCTAAAAGAGAGAAGGCCATTGCCCCCATGTTAAATACATTTGTTTTCTCATCAATTTGTGCGCCTAATTCAAATTCTTCAGGTGACATAAATCGTGAAGAGCCCCACATTCTTCCCATGAAATTTACATAAGGTTTTTGCGCATAAAGGTCAATATCACAAATTTTAGTTGTATTGGTTTTAAAATCATATAAAATACTTCCATCATAGAAATCAATAGCGACATAGTTTCGTTGTTCAACATGTACATGAAAATTGAAAATACAATCTATAGAAGTAAGACGTTTTTCAATCGGTAACTGCTTATAACGTTCAAAAGAAGAAGCGAGAGTAAGCTGATTTTGTAATTTAGGTCTTAGTGATTCTCCATGAAACCATTCAAAAATAGCGACATACCCATTGTTTACTTCAAAATGATCCTTTAATGAAATGAGATGGTGATGTTTGAGTTCTTGATAGAGAGGAACAGCTTGTTTTAAACATCGAGCCGCATCACTAGGTTTCCCTTCATAATTCATTGGTTTCGCGCCAGCAAATTTAACAAATGATTGAATGCCATCTTGTTCTATACCAAAAGATAGATTTCCGGAGTCTTGCTCATCAAATACAGCAAACACTTTTCCGAGTTTTGTCAGCCACTTAAAATCTTGATGCTCTTTTAATTGAAACGTAACATGATCTAAATGAATTGTAACTGGAAGTTCTTTCATTGTTCACCTCTTATTTTATATAATCAAATTAAAATATTCGATAAGTATAATAGATTTCCTGTTTATATTTTTGGTAGATCAACAAACAATAAAATAAGAGATTCGTTCAAAATATTAAGTGGATAGGTATATGATAGTACGTCACATACAATAAAACACGTCTACAAATGGTGACGGTATAGAGTTCCAGCCTCATGGCACCAAAAATCTTGTTTCGGAATCAATTAAGTATAAATCTGTTGAATTAGAGAAATTTATGCGAAAGCAAAAATAATAACATGACATACATTTTTCATATGAAGAATACATCTTCTTTTTAAAGCACTACACTTCATTAAAAATATGAAAGGACTGATCATTTTGAAAAGTACAAAGCTACTAAAAATAGGGAGGTGTGTTGGAATAGTAAGTTTAAGTCTTGCAAGTGAAAAACTCCTTATAGGTGAACCATTGCAAGTAAAAGCAAAGGTTACAATGAATGTTTTTAAGTAATAATTAGAATTCTATATATGAAGGATGACTTATAAGACAGTTTTTAACATTATTTTTAGATTCTTTATTCAGTTTGATCGTTATAAGTATTGCATGAATGGCGTATGATGGTGCTTTTAAGTACATGGAGGTGTCAAATGCGAGAAACATAGGTGTGTGGTAAAATAGGTAGTACTGAAGTAAGGGTTGATGAAAGGATATATTTGTGTGAAAAACGAAAAAAAAGTGAACTTGAAATTTGGAATTTTTAAAAAGGATATTGTATTTACGATATCATTCTTATTAGCAATCGGAAGCTGTTTATTCCATGCACCAAAACTAGAATATATTAATTTTAAAGTATTAGTCAGTTTATTTAATCTTATGCTCGTAGTTAAGGCTCTGGACAATTTGAAACTATTAGATAAGTTCGCCATTGCTATATTGAGTAAATGTCATAATAGTAAAAGTGTTTCAACAATCCTAATTTTATTATGCTTTTTTAGTTCCATGCTTGTAACGAATGATGTGGCATTAATAACATTTGTACCATTAACACTTATAATCAGTAAGATGATACAAACTTCTATGTTGGATACGATTATACTAGAGACAATTGCGGCTAACATCGGGAGTAGCTTAACTCCTATGGGAAATCCTCAAAATCTTTTTATATTTACTAACTACGGAATCAGACCTATACAATTTTTTACAACAATCCTTCTATTAGTGGTTCTTGGAATTGTTCTGTTATTATTTCTTAATCAAAGATTGAAAAGCCAACCATTGGAAATGGAACTTCCGTCTATTTCGATAGAAAATAAAAAAGAGGCAACAGTATGGGGAATCCTATTTTGTATCATATCTGCATCCATATTAGGCTTTTTAAGCTACAAACTTGCGTTTATTATCGCATTGGGAACCGCATGTATATTTGATATAACATTATTGAAGAAAATTGATTATTTACTGCTTTTTACTTTTATATGTTTTTTTATATTTATAGGAAACGTATCGGAATTAAAGGTGGTTCAAACATTTGCAAGTGAGACTCTCAAAAGTCCCACATCTATCTTTTTCAGTTCGATCATTTTAAGCCAACTGGTAAGCAATGTACCAGCTGCAATCTTTTTGTCGAAATTCTCCGTAAATTGGCAACCTTTATTAGTAGGGGTGAATTTAGGGGGACTCGGTACAATTGTTGCGTCCCTCGCAAGTGTGATTTCATTTAAATTTTTTATTAAGAGAAATCCACAAAAAAGTAAAATGTACCTTATAAGGTTTAGTATTTATAACTTTTCAATTTTAGCTCTTTTAACTCTTGTTTATTATATTATGATGAAAAATCATATTTTCTTTTAAAAGGTCTTTATAAACGAGAATGATAGTATTCTCGTAACGAGTGATTTCCTTCTCGAAAAGGAAATCACTCCATTAGTAAAATCTAGACTTATGATTATAAAAAGCTGAAGAAAATGGTTATGCATTTACACCAGTTACAGATGAGAGAATGAATCAACTTGCTACACACGAAGCGAAAATGGCAGTAGAAGAAGCACTTACCTCAAAAGGAAAAAATCAGATTGGCTTTATTTTTATAATCCTAAAACAGCTACTGACAAATGGATTGCAACATATCAAACCGTTGCGCAAATTGGCAATCATTTGTTTGCAAAATAAAAATAAGAATGCGTTAACTAAAATACCTTTTATGATTTAAGTAATAACGAAAATCTTATTCTAATATTTTATATTTGACAAGGCTATAAACTAGGGCTTCAACTCTATCTTATTTTTTGTTTGAATATATTACTAAGTAATATACAAGGTGTTTATAGACTTGAAAGCGAGTGGATAGAATGGCATACAGCAAAGCGCAAAATGAAGCCACAAAGAACTATAAAAAACGCAATCCAGAACAAGCGAAATACCTCAATTATAAAACGATGGCTAGAAGCTTCATTAAGAATCTAGCCACAAAAGAAGATTTGAATATGCTAAAAGAATTAATTGCAGAAAAAGAGGAGAATGATTGTGTTAGAAAATAAATTAGGTATCAAAAATCAGTTAGAATTGAATCGAGTGGAAGAACGACTATCAAAAATGAAAGTCAAAAATTTATATGATTCAGGAGAGATAAACCGCATAGAAGTTGGCACATTCAAGGGTCTTTCTGACATTCATAAATACATATTTGAAGATATTTATTTCTTTGCTGGAAAGATTCGAGAGGTTAACATGGCGAAGGGGAATTTTCGATTTGCCCCTGTTATGTATCTAAGCCATTCATTAGAGCATATAAGCACTATGCCACAAACAACCTTTGATGAAATAGTTGAAAAGTATGTTGAAATGAATATTGCCCACCCCTTTAGAGAAGGAAACGGTAGAGCGACTAGAATATGGCTAGATTTAATCTTTAAAAATGAACTTCAGCAGGTGGTCGATTGGAATAAAATTGCTAAAGAAGATTATTTACTGGCAATGGAACGCAGCCCAATTAAAGATATTGAAATTAAGCATTTACTCCAAAATGCACTAGTAGATGAAATAAATAGTCGTAAAGTATTCATGAAAGGAATTGATATTAGTTACCATTATGAGGGATATACTGAATATGATATAGAGGATTTATAAAACAAAAAGGGCTGAGATAGCCATAGCCATCACGTATATATAATTTTCAACAAAAACAGCTATCCTTTCATGGATATTCCATGAAAGGATAGCTGTTTTTATGTCTTCAATGAATCTTACAGAAGAACTTCTATTATTAGAACAGGAACTAAAAAGTAAATGTTCACTTTCTTTTTTAGAATCACTTGCACGAGAAACAGGAATGATTCAACGTGCAAGAAAATGTAAAGCACAGGAAATTTTGAACAAAAAAGATAGTATTATAATAAAGCCTCCGATTGGCGCAGGCGATAAAGGAGTATCTAAGCTAGACACGGAAGATAACGTAGAGGTATTTATTAAAGAGGATACTATAATAAACTATACTATTATGCTGGCCCCTATAGATGAACCTCAAAAAATTAATTATTGAGAAAGTAATTTTACATACAAACAGTTATAAAAGCAATTAAGGGATCAACTGAAAGTAGCTTATGCAGAGGTTTATAAAAAGTTATAAGAGAGAACAAGGTTACCCTCTTCTTCTTCATTGGATTATTACCATATGAAATAAGAGGAAATTCATAATTAAAAATAGAATATGCTTTAGAAACAAATGATTATGGAGTAGGTGTTTTTTTGAAAAAGACAATGCCAAAAAGAATACATATTATTGGATCTGTCGGAAGTGGGAAGACAACTTTAGCAAAAGAAATATATTTAAAGTTAGATATACCATATTATGAATTAGATAATGTGGTTTGGAGAAGGCATAAGTTTGGGGATATAAGAAGAACTGAACAAGAAAGAGAAAAGTATCTAAATAGTATAATACAATCTGAAAGTTGGATAATCGAAGGAGTTTACAACGAAGATTGGGTAAGCAATTGTTTTCATAGTGCAGATTTGATTATTTTTTTAGATACAAGATATTCAATAAGATCCTATCGCATCATAAAGAGGTTTTTTAAACAAAGACTTCGAATAGAGAAATCGAATTACAAACCAACATTTGGTATATTTAATATTAAAGAACAGAAAGTAAGGAGGAAAACCATATGATTAAAGGATTATATGAAGCACACTTACCAGTTAGTAATTTAAAAAATTCAATTGAATTTTATCAAAAATTAGGATTGAAACTTGCTTGGCGTGATGAAGACACTGCTTTCTTTTGGATTGAACAAGGTAAGAATTGGTTGGGTTTATGGGAAGGAAATGAGTATGAAACTCGATACCACCCTTCTTTACGACATATTGCTTTTCGAGTTTCATATGAAGATTTAAAAGAATCTTTAAAGTGGCTAGATTCTATTCAAGTTGCAGCTGTCCCATTTGGTAATAGAGAATCTATTGAGCCATTTATCCGCCCACACCAAGGTAATGGTTCAGTATACTTCAAAGACCCAGATGGTAACAGTTTAGAATTAATATGTCATGTTGAAGTTCCTAATGAATTAAAACATATTACAGATAAGTTGTCCTTTGTGGATTGGGAGGAACTAGTTAATCATACATTTAAATGAGAGACGCGAGATAAGTTTATTTTACTAAACCGGGTTACCACATATCACCAGCAAGCCAATATTTTTCTGCTGGCTTACAATCAAGACAAAAAACATTAGATAAGGGGCACTAAAAATAATGTTTTTAGTTTAACAGTTACAGATAAGGCAAACGATTTCGAAATGCCTCTCACTTGTTAGGTGATAAACAAGTGAGAGGCATTTTTCCTTTTTATTGAGTAAAGAAATCAGAAGAAAAGTAGCACATTCATAATTAGAAAAGAATGTACAATATGAAGCAATACAAGCTTGAACAATCTTATATACAAGTATTATTCAGAAAAAATAATTAATTTCACTTACCGTATTAATAGCTACAAACAAATAATCTAGCAATAATAAGTAAGCATCAAGACGACAATATATTAATTCCAAGTATCCTTCCAGTAGAATCTAAACGAATGTATACTTGATCTTTTAAAAGGTGAGCGTTATATATATGATTTTTATAAGTGGATATTTCGATATATTCTTCGCCAGCTAAACATTCTAAAATGATTACCTCTCCATATTCTCTCCAATTGATTAGTTTTGCATAAGTAATCATTGTGACGGCCTCCTTTATAAAGTAGTTTATGAGATTTATGTATGAATGGAATGAGTAAGATACACAGTAAAAAAGAAAATGAACGATTTAAATAAAAATACATAATATATCTGTATATAGAAAAATAATAGAAAGGAGACTATCAATTGGCTTGTATAAATAAAAATTGTTTTGATATTTGTTTGGAAACAAAAACAAATCCAAATGGCGGAGTGGAGCTTGTTGTGAAATGTAATGATGAGTGTTCATCTGATTTTAATGTTCTACCTTTTCAAGCTTGTTTTGATACAACTTTAAATAATGATTTCACGTATTCAACGGAGCTAGTTGCTTTAATTAAGAGATAGATTCCGTCTCTATTAATTTGTTAAAAATGATTATTGTGCCGTTCCCCTAATTTTTCTAAGGCATATTGTGTTCATAGATGCTATTAGAAAGGAGGAGAGGCTATGGCATGTACGACAAACAATATCTGTTTTAATGTCTGTCTTGTTATTACCATTACACCTGGTAACGGTGTAGAATCCGTTGTAAATTGTGGGAACTTATGTGGGACAAGTCCAACTATTATAATAACACCTTGTGGATCTGTTGTGATTACATTACCACTTGTTGCATGTTTCACAATCACATTAAGTGATGACTTAAGTGTCGATTCCCAACTTACAAGTCTTTCGTTCTAAGTATGATCGTTCATACAAATAGAAGACACTCGTATGGGGGTCTTCTATTTGTACAGGAAAATATTCCATAAAACATTACTTAAGGATATATTGATTTAGTTACTATATAAACTGAATCTCAATCGACTCAAACAACAGGAAGAAATTCTTTCCCGAATTATTTAGTATTATGTAATTAAACAGTTAGAAAAATATAATCCTTAATATTTAAAAGAAATTTTATTTGCATGAAAAATAAGTTTAAACTAAAACAATATTTTTCGTTTTAGGGTAGCACTACATGCCCATCAAGCTAACCAAGTAAATTACTAGGTACGAAATTATCCTTGTTTCAAAACTAGCATGCTGATGAGTTGTCCATATAAATGGCACTCTAGGCGTTCTCTTTTTATATTTTTGCATTCATCAATTTCAAAGAATGACTTCCGTGTTTTAAATAAAATTTCAATCTGCCAACGCAGTGAATATAATGAATGTACGTAGTTTGTCGGTACTTCTTCTAGCGACGTATTCGTGATATACACATTCATGTCCATTAAACGTTTACTTTTATCCTTCATGACAATGCCTTTCTTCTTTTCACGTATCACTTGATTTTTCAGACGTGTTTGCGTTTGATCATCAGTTAAGCGGTGGATGTGGCGAATTAATCAGGCAGTTGAAACACTGTTACATCCAGAATACGGATACGATTGAAAGTAGAGATTATATGTGCAGAAAGTGAGTGATTTGAACAGAGTTTTTATATGAGAAGAGAGGAAAAGACTTCTCGAAGAAATGCGACAGCTGTTGGATTAAAACGTTGATTCTTTCTACAAAAAGAATAGCGTTTTTTTCGCTTTATAAATACAATTTCTTTTTCAGTAAAAAATGACAAGATATGAATAAATCCTCAAGATAAAAGATCACCCGCTAATTTTAGCGGATGATCTTTTATCTTCCTCAGTGTTTTGCTTTTCGTTTTTGGATTTTCATTTTTCGTTTTTTTCTTGTAATTCCTCTTTTGTTTCATTTATTTAAACTATTGTGTATTTTATATTTTTTTAGGGAGAAAATAAATAAAGGGAAACCAATAAACAAGAATATATACCATGAAATAAGGGACAATCTCATACTGATATTGTAAAAATAATCATTTACTTTTTGACTATTTTAATCGATAAGAATAGTAGAGTTAAGAAAGGAAAAACATAATGAAATTAGGTTTAGCTTTAGGTGGCGGTGCTGTACGGGGATTAGCACATATTGGTGTACTAAAAGTATTAAAAAAGCATAACATTCCCATTGATTTTATTGCAGGAACCAGTATGGGAGGAGCCATTGGTGGATTAATTGCTGCCGGCATTGATGTCGAAGAAATTGAGGATTTTGTTCTTACTACTAGACCATCGTATCGCATGGTTGATCTGGGGATTGGAAAAAGGGGACTTGTTGCAGGAAATAAATTGTATGGAATGTTACTTCAATTTTTAGAGCAAAAGGGATTATCCAATATTCAAATTGAGCAACTTCCAATTCCATTTCGTGTAGTCTCTGTAGATTTAAAAAAGGGAAAAGTTTTCATTTTCGAACAAGGAAATTTAAGCTTAGCTATTCGAGCAACTACATCCGTCCCTGGACTTTTTATACCTATAAAGCATGAAGATAAAGTATTAGTGGACGGAGGGATACTTAATAATTTGCCAACGGATATCCCACGAAAAGCAGGAGTAGAAATTGTACTTGCTGTAGATGTTGAGAGGGAGCATGAGGAAAGAGAGCCAAGAAGTATAATTGACGTATTAAATCGTTCCTTATCTCTTATGATGGTTGAAATGAGAAGAAAAAATCTTCAGTTTGCAGATGCAATTTTTCGGCCAAGAGTAGGACAGTTTCAAGCATTTGATATTACAAAGATTAAAGAATGTATAGATGCTGGAGAACAAGAGGCAGAACGAAAAATCATGGAAGTAGTTTCATTAATTAAAAATTGAAATAGAAATAGAAAATGGAGAAATTTTGATTCAATTACCAAAACAACTCAAAGAATTAACCTCTGTTATGCAAAAGGGGAAAATGCGTATAGCCATAACAATCCCAGAATTGAACCTATTTTTAACTAAATTAGATCGTATCAGTAATCGACTTTCCTTTAGTATTTACTTTCTTTTAGCATCATCATGGTGGGTCTTATCATTGGTTCAGCATTGAGTAGGAAATCTACTCTTCTTTGGAACCTACCAGCCGTTGAAATTGGGTTTGGAGTAGCAATCTTGATGTTTCTTTGGTTGTTATATTCTATATTTAAATCGGGTAAATTCTGATTTTGTACAAAAAAGAAAAGTAATATCTCTTGTTATATTGCAAGAATGATATCACTTTTCTTTTTAAAGTTATAAATGGTATCTATTTACGTTTTCTAAATAAAACAATTAAAGCTGGTAATATCGTTAAAGAACAGAGTAAAGAAAGTGTGGTGTCTATAACAGTTGTAATACCAAATTCACGTAAAATCGGGAAGTTTACAAAGATTAATGCTGAAAATCCAACAATTACTGTTAACCCAGAAACGGTAATTGCTTGTCCAACTTTTGAAAGAGACACACGAATTGCTTCTTGAGCAGACAATCCTTTTTCCTCTTCCTCACGAAATCTTTCCATAATAAGAATGGTAAACTCTGTCCCAATTCCAAGGACAAGACAGCTAAGAGCAGTTGTAAGTGGATTATATGAAATATCGAGTAATTTTAAAGCACCAGGTGAGAATCCTAATACTAAAGCAATTGGTATCAACGGATATAAAGCATGTTTTACACGGCGATACACAAGGAATAACGATAGGAAAATAATTAAAAGTCCTGCACCAATCATGAGTTCACTGTTCGCACCAATATTGTCGATACCGTATAACATCATAACTTGTGCGCCTGCAGGCTTAATTTTCACACCATCTATCGCTTTCATATCTTTCGATATTTTATGCATCAATTTTAGTTGATCAGCAGAAGAAAGATCTGGATTTACTTGAAATTGAATCGTTGCATATTTTTTATTTGTGCTCATAACAGTGTCTTTTAATGAACTTGGCACGTTTTCAAGTTCATTTGTTATTTGTGATACAGAGTCTGGCAGTGTATCTTTTCCATTGATTTGTAAAATAACACTAGGAAGTGAGATAACATCACTCACATCTTTATATTTATTGTCAACCTTTTTACTTTCTTCTTGCATCCAAGACATTACTTTTGGTTCTGTGACATCTTTCGCTTCTACTAAATACGTAATATACGTTGTAGATCCAACTATCTTTTGTAAATGTTTTGTATTTTTTAATGTTTCCATGTTCTGTGGAATCATTTTAGTTAAATCTGTTTCAGTCGGTATAGACTTTTCTGCCATAAATCCAAGGCCAGATAAGATAACGGAAACAATTAAGATAGGAATAGCAAATTTCATAGCGATATTAGCATATTTATTTAAAAAGCGTGCTAATAACGTATGTTCATTTTTGTTGACTTTATTAGTAGTTACTGTTTTTTTATGATCCAATAAGTAGAATGTTGAGAACATTAGTACTAATTCAACCACATAACAGAATAAAACACCCATCGCTAAAGTTAAACCAAATTGTTGCATCATTGGTGCTTTAGATAAATACATTGTTAGGAAGCTCAAGGACATGATAACAACTGCAATTCCTACGCCCGGCCCAATATGACGTACTGCATTTCGTATTGCAAGTTCTGCGTCAAATTGACTATTTTTAAATTCTTCTTCGTATCTGTTATGAAATTGAACGCCAAAGTCAGTGCCAAGACCAATAATGATTGGTAATGTTGCCATAGTTGCGAGTGTAATTGGGATTCCAGTCCAACCCATAAATCCAAATGTCCATATTAGACCAATTAATACGAAGCCTAATGAAATAATACGTCGTCTAACAGGGAATACAAAGAATAACACAACGATCATTAATATAATTGCTAGACCAAGCATAATCCTTAAAGTTGTGATAACTTCTTCTTGTATATCACCCAGGATTGCTGGCATTCCAGCTACTTTGACTGTTACACCCGAATTGAAATTTGTATTTTTAATAAGTTGATTTAACTCTTTATTTATACGTACATAAGTCGTCATTTCTGTATTATCGGATGTATGAAGCTGAATGATAACATGTTTCCCATTTTCAGGGATAAGCTGTTTGAATTGTGCTGGTACTTTTCCTTGATCAGAAAAAATGATTTCATGAAGTAAATCATTATTCATATTTTGAACATTGGGTAAAGATTTGATAATCTCTCTTTGCATATTATCCTTTTGTTCTTGGGTTAAGATGCTTTGTGTATAATCCGTTACTTCGTCATTCTGTGTGTCTGTTAAAACAGCTTGCATGATTTGTTCTTGTTCGTCAGCTGTTGGCATATGACCTAGAGCAACCAATTGTTTTTGCACTTCTTGCATTTGTTCGGTTGTAAGTTGCTGTTGAATAAATGTACCCATTTTTTCACGTTGCTCATCAGTTAAACTATTTTTTACGTTATTATTAATTTCGCTCATTTTTTCGCTTGAAATAGAATTTTTCAATGCTATTTCTAATTTTTTGTTTGGTGCCCCTTTATCAAATGCTGAAAATGACGGGGAAGGGGAGTCGAACATTTCATTTAATAATCTTACATAATGCGTTGAACCTGTAATATCTTTAATGTCTTCTGCTTTTTTAGTGAATTCTACAATTGCCTTATTTGTTTCTTGCGAAAGCAACTTATCGCTATCTCCACTAAGTAATACATAAATACCGTCTCCACCAAAATGTTTTTGGTACATAGCCGTATCTTTATAAACATCTGATGTATTACTTAAGAATACGTCGTTTCCCATTTTCATTTCAAGTTTTGTAATACCAAATGTAAAAAAGATTGTTAGACATAAAATTAATGCAATATTAGTCTTTGCGTACTTGATAATAAAATGACCGATTTTGTCAAAAATCTTATTCATGTTTCAGTTCCTCCTTTGTTATGTCCTTTAATCTAGCATAGGCTTTGGAGGAAATCGATGAGCAAAAAATAACATATGTCTTAAAATAAGACATATGTTCCAAAATGATTCATTTATCTATAAATTCTTAGAAATCTGAATCAATTCTTCTTTTGAATATGGATATTCATTGCTTACCCATTTTTTTATAATCTCAAAAAAACCACTACTGTAAAAATCACATAAAACTTTTGGATAAGCAGAGTTCCGGATTTTTATGGAAAGCGAATCGTTATATTTCCCTGAATTCTCATATAAAATGTTTGCGCCAAATTGAATTAACTTGTCGTATAACTCAAGGTTACTATTTTTACAGGTAACATTAAAAAACAATAATCGATTAGCATCTATATATTCAATTACCTCTTCAAATAATGTATGTTCTATATCTAACCCTTGATTAGTTTGTTCAAATAATGTTATGGCGATAGAATTGATTGTATCAATAAAAAGCTCATACTTGTCATCATAATAACGATAAAATGTACTTCTATGTATCATTGCTTTTTCACAAATATGATTAATTGTGATATCTAAGAATGTTTTTTCTTTTAATAAATCCAAAAACGTATCTCTTATTAAAGTTTGTGTACGGAAACGAGTGAGATTACCCAATGTGTTTATCCTCCTTATATTTGAAGCGAAAGTATCGCTTTAAATTATACTGGTTTTAGTTGGCTAATTCTTATTTTTCTTTAGTATGTCTTAATAAATCAAGATATGGGATTCTTTTTTCTACAAAAAATATAAAAGATGGTTTATAAATTTGATAACCTCATGCAATGTAATAGAGTATTGGAGTTTATGTGTTCAGTCACATAATAAGTATTCAATAAAAAACTATAACAGTAACCTAACATTAGACAAGAGAAGTTAGAAAAGTTAATTGAAGAAGACTTTTAATTAGAATATGGAGGAGAGGGAGTGAATGAGAGGCTTTCAATCAACGGCAAGAAACCTATATACTAAATCCGATATTAACTTTAGTAAAGAGACCATTTTTGGTCTCTTTTTCATGCTTTTTCCTTAATTCCATACGTAATGTCATTAAATCTTGGGTTTGGAGTGGAATTAAAGCAAGATTTACTTGTTATAGGGGGAGTTAATTTTGATAGAAAGCTAAGAAAAAACACCCCAAGCCAAAAAAATGAGCCGAATTCTTGTTATAGGGGTAATTAAAAATGTTAGCTTGATGGGCATGGGGTAGCACTACTTAGTATTAAAGTCGCAAATGATTTTTACTCTGAAGTATTTTTTTAGTTGTTAGATGAGAATCATTTATGTTAACGGGTTATTTTTAACTGCATTCATTACAGTAGAAATGCCTAATGTTGAATCCTCTGCACAGTTAGAAAAAACATCAGATACAACAAAATTGAAAGCTTGTTATTGGATGTAGCCGTAAGTTTATATATGTCATGATAATCTATCTTTTATTTCGTGTGATGGCAGTCATGATGACAGCTACAGATTCATTGGAAGCTGCTTTTCCAATTAGGATACTTTCTTTATCAGAAGGTGAATATTTCAAGTGTAGTGATAGCAGGGGGGATGATTTTGTTTTTTCTTAGAAAATCTATGCATTCATATAGTAGATGAATGGCATCACCATTTTCCAAAGCTAATTGATGGAGGTGCTTAAATGTCATTCGATATGCTTTTAGAGTAAAAGTTACATAGTCGTAGTGTATTTTCTTTTTGAGGATAAAGACTAAGCGAAGATGGAGTAGAACCGATTTGTTTCGCTATATATGGGATGCTTTTGATATGAGTGTATGGCCAACCGGAATCCCGAAGAATGGCTAATGGAACGACGAACCCTAAACGGTTTTCTTCTCTCCTTCGCTTATTTATAATGTCTAAATCTCGTTTGGAAAAAGTGTAGTAGGTTCCTAGCACCCATTCATCTTCAGGAATTTGCATAAAGGCTTGTCGCTGTTCCGGTGTAGGCAATTCTCTACCTCTCGCCATTTTCATACAATATCATCTCATTTCTGTAATTATTCAGTTTGAAAACATCATACTCATTACATCTTACAACATTGTAAGGCAAATGTAAGAATAATACATGTCTTCTTTAAAACATAATAGCTAAACTAACAATATATGGATCAACTTGAGGTTACATTGGAGACTAATTGTAAGGAGTGGGACAATTGAAAACGGTACTATCGGTGCAACAGCTAACGAAAGAGATCAAGGGCAAGTTGATTGTGCAAGACATATCGTTCGATGTGGTAGAGGGAGAGATTATTGGACTACTTGGTGCGAACGGAGCGGGCAAGACAACCACGATGAAGATGATAGTTGGTCTAAGCACAATAAGTGCCGGGGACGTGCATATTGCAGGTTACAGTATGAAGAGTCAGTTTTCTAAAGCACTCTTCAATGTAGGGGCAGTGATTGAAGCACCTGCATTCTATCCTTATTTGAGTGGATTCGAAAATTTACGTCAATATCAGCGTTTGCACAAAAGTGCGAGTAAGGATTGGTTGCTGGAGGTAGCCAGTCTAACCGGCATAGAACATGCGCTTAAGCAGCGAGTAGGCACGTACTCCATGGGAATGAAACAACGCTTGGGCATTGCGCAAGCACTACTGCGAAAGCCAAAATTGCTTGTGTTAGATGAGCCGATGAATGCACTTGACCCTGCTGGTGTTCGTGAAACCAGGAACTATTTAAATAGAATTGCGGCAGATTTGGGCGTAGCAATTGTGATTTCCAGTCATCAACTGTCTGAGATTGAGCAGATGGCACGCCGAGTGGTTATTATGCAGAATGGCTGCTTAGTGACAGAGCAGTGGATTGATGATGGGTTAAATGATGGGAAATTCTGTATCACTCTTCACATTGATAATGTTGAGCTTACAAGCGAAGTTGTGGTTAACTTCTTTGGGGACGATCATCATGCATGGGATTATATGCAGACAGAGAAATTATCTAACGGTTTACATACTATGACAGTAGCTATTGATGAAGGTCAAGTTCCAAAGCTGATTCGAGCATTGTGTGATGCCGGGGTGGAAGTTCATCGGGTGTTGTCGACACATACGAGTTTAGAGGATAAGTTTTTAAAATGGACAACTGCGCGCGGTGAGGTGAGTTAAGTTGTTATGGAATGAATGTTTGAAGATAGTGAATAAAAGAATCTTTATTCTTTCACACATTGGTTTTATTGTGATGACGGTACTGTTCTCTTGGGCATACACCAGTAATCTCAAGACTGATGATACGGTGGCTCAAATGGTAAATGCTTTGCTTGGCCTATCGGGAATGCTTGTTATTCTACCTTGGGCGATTGTTTTGTCACCTCTTATTTGGACGGATGAGTATCAATATGGTACTCTGAAACAACTGTTCCTGCATACGTCCTCGCGCTCAAGGTTGTATGTTGCAAAAATTGCTGCGATGATTTTGCTCATCATTACGGGTGTTGTGAATATATTCATTGTTTCTTTGTTAGTGAATCTTCTGATGGCTCCAAAAAACATACAATGGGGCGACATGACGGATGTTATATGCTTTATCGGAGCAATCGTATTGCAATGTTGCCTATATGCAAGTCTAGCATCCTTGATTGGCGTGTGGACAAGATCAGCTGCTATCGCAGTAGGCAGTAGCTTAGTGCTATACTTTTTACAAATGATATTTGGAGGTAGTCTCTTATCTACATCATGGACACACATTCTATTCATTCATCATGATGATTTAAGTGTCTATTGGAGCACGTCACAATATAAATCGGAATTAGTTGGCTTACCTATGTCGTTAGCGATAGATATCGCTTATATTTTGTTTTTCTTTGCAATTGGATTATGGTTGTTCGTCAAAGAGAGGGGAGCAGACTAAACATAACACCGAGCTAAGAATGAGCACATTAGGATACAGTTATGTCGGTTATGCCGATACTTGGGATAACCGTATGGAAGACAAAATCATGAGAAAAAAGCACTTGTACTGAGTGCTTTTTTTCGATTCAAATTCCACTCTCTTTAAATTTTCGCCTGGCTTTTGAATATAAAGGTGTTATATCAATCCAATAAAAAGATAAACGGCAGTTCCCCAAATAAACAAGGCGGAGCATTTATTGAATATATTCATTAAACTACCTGTACTATCTAGATTCTTTATAACTGTACCAGCGAGCGTCAATCCAAAGAACCAAATCCAAGATACTGTAATACATGCAATTGCGAAAAAAATTTGTTCTGTTCCGGCATATTTTAATGCACTTGTTCCAATCACACCAACTGTATCTAAAATGGCATGAGGGTTTAATAGAGAAACTGATAAGGAAAAGATGACTTGTTGACGAATCGATAATGCTTTGTTTGATTCATTAGTTATTGGTTTAGACTTCCAAATAACATACCCCATGTAGAGTAAAAATAAAATCCCTATGATCATTAGACTAAGACGTAACCATTGAAATTGCAAAACGATAACGGATAGTCCAAAGACAGCTAAAAGAATTAAAAATGTGTCACATAGTGCAGCCGTAATAGTAGCTGGAAGTGCTCGAATGAATCTTGGCTGTGTGGCTCCTTGTGAAAATACAAATACATTCTGTACTCCTAAAGGTAGAATAAGTCCGAATGCTAAAATCATTCCATGAATAATGGCTTCCATAAAATCAACTCCCTTTCAATTACTATCTTACTATGATACAACTAAAAGAAAACGTAGATTAGATAAAAGCTCATATTGAACGAGGGGATTGGACTGTTGGCACAAAGCTTCCAACACAACGCCAACTAGCAACGCAATTTCATGTGAATAGAAGTACTGTGTAACTGGCACTTGATGAATGATATTTTAAATGAAAATGTTTATTATATTTCTTTATATATAGCAAAAGCGAAAAAGAGACGGTGAAATACCATCTCTTTTTCGCTTTTGTACATTTACATATCGTTTTACAATTAAGAAGTTTGAAATGAAAGGCTTGTCAGCTGAGAGGCAACGCTTAAATCATCATTTAAAGTAATAGAGAAGCATGCGATTAACGGTAGTGTGATGATAATTGATCCAGTTGGACTAATTTCAATAGAAGGGCTATTCCCGCATGTTCCGTCACAATTTACTGAGCTAGATATACCATTTCCAGGGGTAATTGTGATAACAAGACAGACATCAAAACAAATATTATTCGTTGTACATGCCATAGATTATTCCTCCTTTCTAATAGCATCTATGAGTACGATATGCATGAAAATGCTTGATGGAACGGCAAAAAATAAAAATAAAAGATTAGCCCAATACCTCTTTTACTTTTGTATACATAATAAATATTTCTTATAAAAAATAGACGTTTATTTTATACGCTATCAATTCCATTTGTATATAGTATTTTATAAAACAAAATGCGCAGAGAGGACGGTGGAAGGGAATGAAAAAGTCATTAACGGCAATTATTGTATGCAGCAATCAACTTTTTACATTGGAGGAAGTAATTAAAAATGTGAAGCAACTAAATCCTATCGAAATTATCGTATTATGTTCTCATTCACAGCGTGAAGTCATTGAAATTTCTAAGAAATATCATTGTTTAACTGTCTTTGAAAATACATCTGAGACGAAATATAATGATTATTCCTCTGCTTTAAAAATCGCCAAGGGTGATGTATGTTTCGTTTTACATGGCAGCTTTCTTTTATCATCAGAACAAATGAAAGACTTTTTGGTACCTATTCTTCATGATGATACGGACGCTGTTTTAAATAAACTAGATGGGATTCTTCCTATAGGAAAATATCAAAACTTACACATCGTATGGCGAAAAGTATTAAATGAATTTTTAGGTCGCCCAGACTTGAAGAGTAATTCATTACTTTCTCTTCCATTTGCTCTTACAAAAGAAGTGGTGACAAGTATTGGCTACGACACTTTTAAAAACCTACTTCTATCACATATCCAATTATTAGAACAAGGCTGGCGTATTCGTCATCATTGTGCTCTTCATACATTATGTGCTGACGAACTGCTAGAAGAAAGCGGTCTATATAAGGAGCGTTTATCAAAAGAGGAAAGTCTTGAAGTAGAACGGTATCTACTAGCAATTTCAAACTGGTTAAGAGGGCGTAATGTTCGAGGAGGATTTACAGATGGAGGGAAGCGAAGAGATATCATTGAACAATTGCAGTATGATCAGTCGTTTCCTTTTTATCAACAAGGCTCTGGAGTACGATCCGCCCTTTATAATAAGAAACAACTTTCTGTTATCATTCCAGCACAAAATGAAGAAAAGACGATAGAACGCGTAATTCATGAAGTAAGAAAAATAGAACCGTTAGAAGTGATTGTTGTTGTAAATGGTTCTAGTGATCAAACAGCGACCATTGCTTCGAGGCTGGGGACAACAGTGATTGAATATAAGGAATCACTCGGGCACAATGTTGGGCGAGCGATCGGTGCATTTGCATCCACAGGAGACATTCTTTTATTTGTAGATGCGGATTTCAGTATTCCTGCCAATGATCTATCTCCATATGTGCTAGCAGTGGCAAAAGGGACAGGTATCGCTTTAAATCATTTAACATCTAGTTTAAAGCCGCCATTTCATATTGTTGATATTTTAAAGTATATGTTAAATCTGTCTTATAGTCGGCCTGATTTAAGTAATGGTTCATTAGTAGCGATTCCACATGCAATAAGTAGAGAATGTATAGAAGGGATTGGTTGGGAAAGTCTAGTATGTCCTAGCTTCGCGCAAGTAAAAGCGATTTTAGAAGGTTACAAAGTGGAATGTGTTCATTATGTAGACGTTATTAAACCAAACCGATTTCGTTTGAAAGAGCACTTTAGTAAAGGCGGGCATCCTCCTGCGGTATTAAGAATAATGGGAGACCATATCGAGGCACTGTCCTATTTAATAAAAAAACAAAATCTTTCATATGAATAATTTTTCAGTGTGTTACCAATCCTTTTTAGCATTGATAACACACTGAATCACATTATGGATTACTTTGAATTCTCCATTCCTTTCTGAGTAATAAGATAAGAAATCCCTTCTACATGATCTCCAATAATTTGTTGCGTCGCTAAAGAGATCCCCTTATTTTTAGAAAAATGCTTTTCTGGACGAACGCGATTCATTGTATCAACAGAAACAGAATGAACATTTTTTATATGGAAACCTTCTAGTATTGCTTTCACTTGACTATAGACCGGACAAACAAGTGAAAGATAACCGATTTTTTCAAGACAATTACGGCTAAAAGCATGTGGAACTGCAATCGTAGATCCCATACCTAAATCTTTGCGGCCACATGCTGCATTCACAGCGTATTTACAAGCTGTAACAATGGAATAAGGGAAGCGATACATGTGGTAGGAATCTAAGTTGTTTAAAGCTAAATCGACGCCATTTTGTACAGCTTGCACAAATGGTAATAAATCGTACTTCGGAATGACGAAATCTCCATCGACAAATAATACGATATCTCCTTTTGAAACATAGGCACCAATCGCACGCCCTGTATCATTTCCGAGTGCTTCTTCATAAACGATAACAGTGGCACCGCATTTTTTCGCAATTTCTTCCGTATGATCTGTTGTTCCATTCATTACAACAATGATTTCTAACGGTTCTAATTTCTTTAATTCTTGAATAACAGCTTCTATTGTCTTTTCTTCATTTTGAACAGGAATGATAATAGAAAGCTGCTTTCCACCATAAAGCTTAGAGAATGTTTGCTTACCAATCATGATTTTTGGGGGATATTTTAACTGTTGGGAGATGAAATCCGCAGCAAGATCTCGCCGACGATTTCCGTCAGTATATTTAGCTCTAGAGCATTGTGAGCTATGAAGATGATTTGCGATTGCTTCTATATAATGATGGATCATTCTTTTTTCATCAAGAGAGAGTTCGTTATCATGAAATTTCGTATGGAAAGGAGAATGAGAATCCACTTCTATATGATGAGCAATACGAAAATTATGATAGATTATTTTTTGCCCTGCTAGAACGGGATTTAATAATGATTCAAGGCCGATTGTCTCGATAGCAGCTCTCGTTATTCCATAAGGCAATGATAAAAAAGAATCGATATTTAAATCAGGGCGATGAAAAATATGATTTGCTACTTGTTGCCATATACTGATTGTATTGGGGCGTTCTTTCTTGTAAAAAATCTTGTTTACATTATTCAATACTACATCTGCGTCATCTTTCAATAATGGCTCAAGAAATATATAGAATTCAGAAGAAGAAATGATAGATTGCGAATCTAAAAATAATAAGACATCTCCGTTTGCTTCTTCTGCGCCTATTACTTGACGGTTGTTGTGATGAAGAGTTTCATCCACCTCTATTATTTTAACAACTTTATTTTCCGTAATATGAAGTGGGAGAGTAGCATTGTTATTTACGACACAAATGATTTCTAGCGGATTTAACTGGTGACAAGATGGTAATATGCTTATTAACGAATTCGAATGATCATAGACAGTGATTATAATAGAAATAGATTTTTCTGACATAGGAATTCTCCTTTTATAACGAGGACATAGAGGTTATTCTCTAGATTCTTCCTTATGATTGCTTGTTACGTTCAAATCTTTAGATAAACTAGCGCTGAGAAGGCTATTTAAAACATTCATATCTAGCTTAACAGGTGTCCCATTTCCCGATGCGTTGTTCGTAGTATTTTGTTGTTCATTTAACATATTTTTTATATTTTGGATTTCTTTTTGCTGTTGTAACAAGAGAATAAATCCTCCTAGAATAAATAAAAAAGAAAGGGCAGAAAAAACAAGAAGGGCCTGTAACAATTGAATCAGCTCCTTTTTAGAAAAGTGTCTTTTTAACTATATGCAGCCTTTTTATAAAAGTTACAATTGGGTATTAAGCACTTATATAGAAATCCATTATTTTTTCATATCATCTTTAAATTCCCTCTGCAAACTAGAAAGAATAACAGAATGAATATGCTGCGTACACTTTCCATGTTCTTCAAATATGAAAATCTTCTGATTAGTAAATGTTAAATTCGGTGATACTAATATACAGTGAACAATTACAATAAAGGATGATGCAAATGATTTTTATTTATACAGATTTTGGTGGGACACATACAACTTCGCTTGCTGCAGCGTATCACTTAAAGCAACTACCAACTGATCGAAAACTAACAAAAGAAGAAATTTTAAATGTAGCGTATTTCAACAAACTAAAAACTTCAGATATGGGGAAGATTATTTTTCGCGGGAGAGACGAGCTAGGAAATCCTGTTTATACAGTTGGTCACGGAGCATCCAAAGTAGTCGTACCCGCAATGAAGCATTTGGCGGAGATTCTTCAACAACAATACCAAAATAACGAAAAAATTATCTTTTCGAATACATCACCAACTGTACCTTTACCAATGACATTCGGGGGCTTATTTTCAAGAAGGTTACATATTGATTTTATAGGCGTCCCATTACTTGTATGGGGAGCAAAACTTTGTTGTGATAATATACAAAGGCTCGTTGCTTATACGAAAGAAGCCGGAAACATGACAAATGATTCTGTTGTTATTTTAGAAAATGAAAATTTCGGATAAATCTCTTGTTTAAGGGAATTCAGTACATGAATCGATTGATTGGCAAAGTAATACAAAACAGGCAGGGGAAACATATCATAAATTTGAAGAATGGATTTCTAACCTTGTATCAGATCTTGCAAAATACGATAAAAGAATTCAAAATAGAATGATTGCTTTTGCTGAAGAATAGGGACGATACTTAAGAGAGGGGATAACAAATGCCATAAAAGATAGAGCCAGTTAAAAGCTACTTGGAAATAGAGGGGGGATAGCAAGTAGCTAAAATTGTAATAGAAAAAAGGCATGAAGCAGATCCGTATTAATACATTTGAAAAAGCACAGGATTTCTATTCATCCCGTGCTTTTGTTATAGGAGTTCGACTTTCTTTCGAATCACAATCTTATCTATTTCATCTTCTTCATCCCCGGTAAATAAACCGCGTTCTTTTAAGTATGTTTCAAAATATAAATCCGCTTCTGCTCGTTCATCATAAGGTTTGATAGATAAAACAAATCCTACCTTGTTTTGATCCTCTAAATGAGATGTCGAAATATAAGCCGGAATGTTATGGCGTAAGAAAAGTTCTTTAACCGGAATAATCATATCTTTCATAAGTTTAAATAGCATATTCATTTCAAATTCAAAGTTGAGGCGATCAATACTAGATAAATCTGCAAATACAACACCGATAAAACCTGTATTAAATACTTCTTGGTATTCCACTTCTTGATCCGTTTTGCCATAAAAATTCTTTTCGATTAAATAATTTTTAAAATAAGCAATACCATCGGTTTGTTCAAACGGCTTTGTAGAAAGAACGAAACCGATTTTCTTTTGTTTATGTAAATATACGCAAGACATATATGCTGCAACTTCATGCTCATGAAATAGAGAACTTGTTGCTTCAGCAAGACCATCTAATACGTGATGGACAATTTGCAACTTTTTTCGGGCGAAGTAATAAGATTTTTTTTGTAATTCCAATGTATCAATAAAGACAGAGCCAATAAAGCCTGTATTTGAGATAGTGGGTGTATGCTTTTTTCTTCCTCTGCGCTTTTTTTGAGCCATTGCAAAAATCATCCCTTCAAGTACAAATAAAATAATAAGAACGTTTGTTCGTATATTTATATTTTACTATTTTATTGCGCTAAAGTAAAGGATTTTCCGCCGAAAAACAACAAAAAAGACACCTATAAAAAGGTGTCTACATGCAATAGGGAAGAGGCTCCTTCCTTATTTATGTTCAATTTATATTATGAAACAGAGACAAGTTCTTCTGCATCGTCTACATCTAAATGACAATCCATTGTACGTACATCTTGATCTTCATGACTTCCGAAATAAATAGTAATTTTCATATGTATCGCTCCTTTATTCTAGGAATACCTAAAATAATTACTAGTAATGTTACTGCTTATTATATACCACTTTTTTCATTTCGACAATCTTATCGTATTTACAAATTAATTTCATTAGTTTTGAAAAAATGAAGCGGTATTCTAATGGAAGTATACGGGGAAAAGAAAACACTTTTTAGAAACAAGGAAATTTTCATATCTTTTTAAAATTACACAAAGCGTTGCTATCATGAGATGTATTTGTTAAAATTTACAAAAAGTATTTTCTGTATATTCTAGCAAATAGAATACTTTTTTCTATATATACTTATGAAAAGAGGGAACGATATGAATATATTAACTGCTATACCCCGTATATATATTTCTAACTTGCAACCGCATCTTGATTTCTACAAATCTTTATTAAAACAAGAACAGCCTCATGAATTTCAAGTACATGAAACAAAAGTAGTTAGATTCTCTAATTTATTATTGATTGTAGATGAAAATCACATAGCGACACGTCATGTTGCAGCAACGCTCGTGACAGATACCATTCAATTTGCTAAACAATTTATTGTAAAACACGGAGGTAACATTCTTACAGAACCTATTTCAGTTCCAACGGGAGTAAAAATGATTGCACGCCATCCAGATGGAAATATATTTGAGTATATTGAGCCGAAATAGAGATATTGAAAGAAGGTTTATGAAAAAGAGAGAGAAGGAAGCTGATAATGATACCTGAAAAAAGAAAAATAGAAGTTGTCCCGTATAACCGAAATGGAAAGATGAGTTTCAAAAAATAAAAAAGATGCTTGAAAGATATATTGGGAATCTCATTTTAAGAATTGAACATGTAGGGAGTACTTCAGTAGAAGGCTTAGCTGCTAAACCGATTCTTGATATTGATGTTGTTATTGAAAGTAACGAGCTACTACCAAACATTATCGATCGATTAGAAAAAGAAGGGTATAGACATCAAGGGAATTTAGGGGTGGAAGGGCGTGAAGCTTTTCAAAGAAAAGATGACGAGAGTGGAATGAAGTATCACCTTTACGTTTGCCCACAGGATGGGAAAGGATATTTAGAACACATTGCACTGCGGGATTATTTATCTGCTAATGAACGAGCGCGAAAAGAATATGAAAAACTAAAGTATCAGTCTAGCATCTATTGTTATAACATAGATGGTTATTGTGAAGGGAAAACAGATTTTATCAAACAAATCTTAAACGATACGATATATAAAAACAAACGATTAGGAGTATATCGATGACACATTATCCGAGATATCTTTAGGAATAGTAACTCCATTTATTTCAAATTAGTTTATTAAAATAACTATGAAAAATAGGCATCTAAACAAGGTACATCACCTACTGATAGGTCATATTTTGTTGGTGTACGTATTGAAATAAAGTTTATAAATCAGTCCTATTGAGCCGAAAAAAAATAGAAAGCGGCATAGCTAAATTTTTAATGAATAAATGGAGGGCGTCGATATGAATGAGTTTCAACAAGAACTGCAATCGTTAAGTCTTAACGATTATCAACCTGGTAATGTAGTGTATTGGGATCAACAAAATCAATATCCATATTATTATATGCAAGAGGATGCTCGTCGCTGCGGCGGGTGTGGGCGTTGTGGAGGTTGCGGTCGCTGCGGCGGACGTTGTTTCGGATGCTTTGGTTGTTTCGGTTGTTTTAATTGCTGGAACTGGTGGTTTTTCATTTAATTTCTAATCTGTATGGATTCAGTCATAGGAAAGAAAAGTGAAACATATGTAAAATACTTTTCTTTCCTTATTTTACACATATATCATGAAATTTATCATTAGTAAATTCAACAAAATTAGGGTATAGCTACTTATAAAGAGATATAAGAGATATAAAGGAGTTGAATTTCATGAAGAAACAGCCAAATAAAAAGAAAAAAGAACTTGTTACAAAAGAAATAAGTACGGAACAAAACGCAGTTTATAGTGATCCAAAAGATGCTGCAAATATGCAGACTGTTCCTCATCCGAAAGATTATGAGGAGATTGAATACTAAATATCCGACTTTTTCAGGAATGAAATATACATCTTAAGCCCTATAACAATTACAAAATGGTTTGATACGATATATACATAAGCATTTGAAGATGCCTTATCTTAACAAACTTTTTTCAACAACCGTATATAATCTACAAAAAGACGTTTCCTACAATGGAGCGTCTTTTTGTCTGTTTTTACACAATATAATTTCCATCTTTCTGTTCGTATCTCACAACTGAACATGGATATATTAAAACTAAACCGTGAAAAACATATCACTAAAAGAAGGGACAGTTAGCATGAAACAAACAACGATTAACCCATGGCTTATTGTCCTAGGTACAATCGTGGTACAAATTGGCCTCGGCACAATTTATACATGGAGTTTATTTAATCAACCTTTAGTAGATGAATTCGGTTGGCCACTTCATGCTGTAGCAGTTACTTTTTCTATTACCAGCTTTTCATTATCATTTTCAACCTTATTTGCAGGTAAATTGCAACAAAAAATAGGACTTCGCAAATTAATTGCAATTTCAGGAATTATTCTTGGGTTAGGATTGATACTCAGTTCCCAAATTTCTTCTTTATTTTTACTCTATATATTAGCTGGTGTAGTGGTCGGTTATGCAGACGGGACTGCATACATTACATCATTATCAAATTTAATAAAATGGTTTCCAAATCGCAAAGGTCTCATCTCAGGGATATCTGTTTCAGCTTACGGAATGGGAAGTTTAATTTTTAAATATGTAAACGTTAAGCTAATCGATACAGTTGGTGTATCACAGGCTTTTTTATACTGGGGCATGATTGTTTTACTTTTCATTTTAGCAGGATCTTTCTTTTTACATGAAGCACCTACGAATGAGACGATTACTCAAACTGCGAACAATAACTACACACCTAAGGAAATGTTACGTACAAATCAAGGATATCTTTTATTTTTTATGTTATTTACGTCCTGTATGAGTGGGTTATATTTAATCGGGATGGTAAAGGATATCGGTGTTCAGCTTGTAGGACTTAGCGCTGCAACTGCCGCAAATGCCGTTGCTATGATTGCTATTTTTAATACAGTGGGCAGAATTATTCTCGGAACGTTATCTGATAAAATCGGCAGATTAAAAATCGTTTCAGTTACGTTTGTAATCATTGGATTATCTGTTTTTGTTCTAAGTTTTATGCATTTAAATTACCCAATTTATTTTGCATGTGTAGCAAGTGTAGCTTTTTGTTTCGGAGGAAATATTACTATCTTTCCAGCTATCGTAGGAGATTTTTTTGGCTTGAAACACCATAGTACAAATTACGGAATTGTTTATCAAGGATTTGGGTTCGGGGCACTTGCTGGTTCATTTATCGGCGCTTTACTAGGTGGGTTTCAGCCAACTTTTATTACAATTGGGATTCTTTCTATTCTTTCTTTTATTATCGCTATTTTCATTCGCCCTCCCACTCAAAAGAAGAAAAAAGAGGTGCAAAAGTTTTATCGAAAACCAGCATAATTTTCTATTTAAAATAGCCCTTTTGAGCGAGGGCTATTTTAAATAGATTTTTTTTCATTTTAATTATCCACCTAAATTCCATACACTTTAGAAGCAAATGATATCCTTACAAATTTGTCATGTTTATGTCATCTTCTTCGATCGTATAAATAAATCATCCTTCATATAATGAAATTATAATTTACAAAAAGGGGAGATACATATGGATGAAGTAATCGGAGAAGTAGTCATTGGTTTATGCGAATTTGTTGCTGAAGTTTTCACTTATGGGAATGCAGAACAAGGGGAGAAAGAAAAAGAACAACTATGATATTACATATAAAAAGAAAATATTATAACTTGAATTGAACATCACTCGTGAAAGTTTAACTACATTCATACGTTAAAACTCAGTGTTACAATATAGCGCTGAGTTTTTTTGAAATCAAACTTCAAAATGAGTTCCTTCTTACATTCTCATGTTGGAACGTGGATTGGTTATTTAAAGTTGAGGGAGGAGGGGATAATCTGAAAAAATGATCCTTCAGAAAACTTGTAGTCTATCATTTTTTATTCTAAAGATACAAAGAGAAGAAAAATTTCTTCTCTTTGTATAAAACAGTAGTTATTCTGGATTAAACAACATAAGATTTTAACCACCATGATTCCCATGTGCGTATTGAACAGCATCAATAGCTTTTTGCGTTTCCACAGGGGATTGAGCACCAAACATTAAAGTCAAAACAGTAATTACACCGACTAAACCAAAGAATATTTTTTCATTTTAATACCTCCTTTTCAAAAACTTTTTTTCCTGCTTGAGAACTTGAGTAAAAATAGCGTGAAATGTATTGCTAAGTTAGAACAGTTAAATTATAAGTATAGAAAAGATGTATTACCTGAAAGATATTACTTTAATAAGGGAGAACCGAGAACACATCAAATTCATATGTATGAAGAGGGTAATAAGTATTTAATGGAACAATTGTGTTTTAGAGATTACTTAAAAAATAATAAAACTTCTCGGATTGAGTATGAACAGTTAAAGATTCAACTTTCACAGGCTAATCCCAATGACAAACATAAATATGCAGATGATAAAACAAACTTTGTTAAATTTATATTGGCTAAAATAAATAATTAAAAAAGACGGCAATGTGTAACTATTCGCTTTCCGAAATTAAACAACTTTAATATTCTAAAAAAATCGTAAAGCGGAAATTTCTCATATTTTATTAGATAGTTTTGTTATGCATCTAAATAACACATTGCGGCATACAGTATTCCAGTGATCAAATTGTTTGTTTTGCAAAATTATAGGTTTATTATCAATATCAGGTGGTACCATGAATCGACCGATTAAGCGAAAGGGTAGACGTATATTATTTCCGATATTCTTTTTAATACTAGGTATATCTCTATATTCCATACCAATGAAATTAGAAATATGGCAAATCGGTTTAGCTGCAACTATAGGGATTATATTATCCATACCTCTTGTATGACTATTTTTTATAGTATTAATCATTTTGAAAGGTTGTAAAAAACATTTAAAACAAAAAACATAAGAGAATTTAAATAAATACACGGATGCATTTTGGGGGATGTCCTTTTTGAATAGGACACTACTATCCTTCTTGTATATACTTAAAATAAAACCTATTGCAAGATAGGGGAAAAGAAAATGCAAGAAGTAATTTGGGGAGTATTTGCTAACGGGAATATAAATGCGGAAGAAAAGGAGTAATTTTAGCCATACATAGGCACTAAAGCAAATAACTTTGCAGAAGTTGCAAATGTAGCAGTAGCAGCACTCCGCGGGATATTTATATCGAATCCCGTTAAAATAAGAGGCGGCCCTTTTTCTTTTTGTTCTTTTATGTATTGAAATAATTCTTCTAGATCTTCTGTATGCCATACTCCATTAATGGCTTTTTTCATAGCCGCCTGCTCAGCTGTTAAATCATCTATATTTTGATACACAGCATTTACTTCTGTAAAGCCTGATTCAAACGCAATCACATCATATCCCATTTCTTCATGCAAATACTTAATTATCCGAACCTTAGATTGATTCATTTTGGTTGAACCATGAGTAGATTCACCTAATAAGACAATACGTTTGTCTTGTAAAGTTTGTTTTAAAAATGACAAATTCTCAGTGGTACTAGCAGTCGGTTCCTGTAATTTGACTGCATGTTTACCAACCCATTTCTGCCACTTTTGTTGATCCTCAGGTAATTCTTCCGCAGATGCTACTGTCGAAAACATTGTTAGTGCAAATAAAGTAGTTACTAATCCTTTTTTATTTTGAAAACACACATACCCCTCCTAATTTTTTATAAGATTTATACATCTATACTAAAGGATATAATTTATACAAATCAAGAAGAAAAGGATGATAATTCTGTTAAATTTAAAAATTCTATAAATGAAACAGTTTAAAAGTAATTCTCAGAAGATAACTCAAGGAAATACGCTACATAGTTGCTGTAAAAATAGAACAGATGTACAGCACAGGAAGAGTAGATAGCAGCAGAAAAAAGGGAAGATATAAAGATCTACAGGGAATAAAAATGTCACTCAAATTTAAATAGTTGGAATAGACAGAACATCAGTTCTTTTATATGATATAGAAGAAGATACACACTTAAGTTATATCTATTGAAAGGAGAGAATCAAGTGGTTGACAGGAGCAAAAAGAAGTCTAAATGTACACTGGAAAAGGACGAAATGATTAAGCTATATTTAGAAGGGGAGAGCACGTCAAATATAGCGAAATTAGCTAATGTCTCAGCTAGATATGTTCGGATGGTTTTAACAGATAACAATGTTGAAAAGAGAGCAAGAGGGAGCTGGAAACGAAAATATCATTTAAATGAAGATTATTTTAAGAATTGGTCTAATAATATGGCGTATATATTAGGATTTTTCATTGCAGATGGTGTCATTACAAAAGATAATCAAACCGTAAGTATTTCTCAAAAAGAATCGAGAATTTTAGAGGATATAAAAATCGAACTCAATTCAAATCAGCCGTTGTACCAAAATAAAAACACTGGCGTTTACATGTTAAATTTAAATAGTAAAATAATGAAAAATGATCTAATGAACTTACATGGAATAACGCCTTGTAAATCATACGACGTACAATTCCCATTTGTCCCACAACAGCATCTGCATCATTTCGTTAGAGGATATTTTGATGGAGATGGCCACGTAAATCCGCAAAGACATTTCGTAAGTTTTGTTGGTGGTTCATATCACTTTATGAATTCTTTAAAACAAATTCTTATGGAATACAATTATCAACCAAAATTCATTAATAAAGAAAAACAATATCGTATATATTTAAGTGGTAAAAATACCATTAAAAAATTCTCGGAATGGATTTATACCGACAAAGAATTATTTTTACAACGAAAACACGAAATTTTCCAACTAAAAAAATAGTTTTTGTGAACTTATACTAAAACAAACTCGATCAGTACGTATGCACGACTAATTATTTAGCGTACGTACTGATTTTTTATTTGTACATTATATCTGCTTACTCAAAAAATAATTGAAGCATCCAAAACTAACGGTGATTGAAAATAAAAAATTTAGATTACGAGGGGAAAAGATAATTGTTATAAATAAGTTTATTACTTTTTTCTAGTAGACATAATATATATTATAGGCAGTTATAGAAATAAAGTATTTCCATGTCTCTAAATACAAGTAAACTATACAAAATGAGACGAAAGAGAGATTTTTCGATGAGATTGTCTTTTTATGCTGATTTATATATTGAAACGTTTCGTTTAAACACTTAAAGATTTTCTGTACAAATTTCAAATGGCTGAGTCCATAAAAATAAACCGCGTAGAATCAATTGCAAAAAAGCATTTCAGAAATGACACGTAACATTATTTATAAGTGATGTGTAAGATCGTGAAACTTGTATGTATTTCAGTCGATTTATATTTGTTATTCAATCTGTTTGATTCGGTCTTCTATATGTTAATTGTTGTGAATTTTATCCTAGTTAACATAATGCCTGTTTGGTACATAAAAAAACTTCCGCTTATTAGGAAGTTTTTAATACACAATTTGAACTTGAAAACAAGATTGCTCTACATAGGAGAATAAATCATGATCGATACCGATAAATGTAATCGAAAATGTACCAGGTAAACGATTTAGTACACATGCGGTCCATAGTAAAGAGATTTCTCCGCGATTTTTATCATGCTTGTTTACAAAAAAATTAATGTAGTCATCTAAAATGATATTTTCAGCGTTTTGGAATGATCTTCTAGCCTTTCGTACCGTGTCTCGCAGCGGCTGTATACAAGTAAATGCTTGCTCACTTGCTCCTAAAAACTCTCGCTTTGCACCTGTAACATCAAAATCAACTTTAAGCAACTCATATAATTGCTGTTCTTCGACATATAAAATCGTTTTGAAATGCTGTAAATATTTCATATATCGCTGCTCTACATCCTCAATTAGCCGCATTTCTTTCACGTGATGTTATTTTCTTCAATAATTTTAGGGAGATCTGTGAAATGAAGCTCAGGCATGTGATTCACCTCTGCTGTAAATTTCAATAAGATCACAAAGCTTTGTTAATTGATGTAGCCCCTCTTCCCCACTTTCTGATAGCATTTCTCCTGCTGAAAATAAAAAGGCATGTTCTTCTTGCTCTTCAGCAACATAATGAAAATCCTCTTCCATAAAAAATGTATGTTCATGTCCTAATGCTTCAGCCAAGTGTGCAGCAAAATCATAAATTCCATTCATTCTTTTTCCGTTTAGATAATCTGAAAAATTTGATTCAGACATCCCTAAACGCTTGGCCAAACGTCTTCTTTTTAATCCTTCACTTTCGATATACTGATTCATATTTTGGATAACGTACTGTAAATTCATTCGTCTCACTTCCTTTCTTTATATCTATAAATTCATTATACACTCCTCCTCTGCTTTAAATCCATTTGTAACGAATTATTTTTCCTCAACATACATTTCCTTTAATTCAATTTATATTTTTTGAAAAATAATTCTCTTAAAACGAATAATAAATAATGGATCGTATTGATATGGTTATAACTAGAAATCTAATTTCACTCTCATTTTTTGAGCTGACGGCGGACAAATTAAATTATACTCTAAAATTTTCTTATTAATCTTTCGGACGAGTTTAGCTGCTTCTTTGGAATCCATAATTGTTTCTAGCTTTTCTTTTAAATGATCAATTTCCTTTGAAAGTTCAATCCATCTAGGTAAAACATGATTGTCTTTTAATGTTTTATAAAGCTGTTTTTCAGGATTATACGAAAGACTTTTATCAATTTGAAGCGGCTTTCCTTTTCCAGGTAAATCATCAAAAACTCCTGACTTTTCCGCTCGTTTCACAATTGAACTAATATGATCTTCATAAATAAAATCTGAAACTTTTTCGTCCTTTGCCAAAATTTCTTGTTTTCTTAACTCCTTTTCTATGTCTTTTTGACTCATCGTTACCCTCTTCCCTTCTTTTTAATCATATTCCCAATCCGTTTTAGGCATCTCCTTCAAATTGTAAACAAATCCCGTGCATCATAATGTTTTGAGTTCCCCTTTATCTTTACACACCTTAAATAAACTCCTAGCACCCTTTAAAAAAGGATATGACATATTATTGAACGCAGTCCTCTTTTTTAAGGTTAACTAGGTATTTCTTGTATTTATAGACAAATTCCTATATAAACAAGTTAATAATATTGTATATTTTATGAACAAAAGCCACGCAAACGAGTTGTCTGTGTGGCTTTTGTTTTACTTGGTAAAGTTGTTATCAAATAATCGATACGTAGCAATTCTATCATCATTTCTCTATCCAGTTTAATAACTGCTTATAATGACTCTTTGCGTCTTCATATCCAAGATTATATAAATGAATCAACTTTTCTTTATTTCTTTCAATTCCGCTCACAGGAAGATGAAGGCTTGGTTGAATGATAAAAAAGTTAACGTTCTGTTGAGGAGAATTCATATAAGAAATTGTATCATTATATAATTGATAATGTTCTGCTAGAAGATTTGCGACTTTTGGATAGCTTCTATATAAAAATTTCGCCATTTTCGAAAACAGATTTGGATGTTTTCGATATCCTGCTGGTTTTGTCATGATGACAACATTTTTTCGAAATCCATCCTCCTGCGCTTTGCGAACAGGAATAGGATCGATCATTCCCCCATCTAACAATTTTTTTCCGTCATAATCTACAGCAGGTGCAATAAATGGCACAGAACTTGAAGCGCGAATGATTTTTAATATATCATTCCCATGCTCATGTTTATTGTAATACAGTGCTTGTCCGGATTCACAGTCTGTCGTTCCAATTACAAACTGCTCATTTGCATTCATAAAGGTTTGAAAATCAAATGGTACAAGTTTATTTGGTACTTCATCAAAAAGAAAATCCATACCAAATAACTCCCGCTTTTTAATAAAATTTCGATATGATATATAACGATGGTCGCATACTAATTCTGTATTTACTTTTTTATTTCTCCCTTTTTGCCTTGATAAATATGTTGCCCCCATGCACGCTCCTGCAGAAACTCCTACTACATAGGGAAAAAATAAAGCATTCTCCATAAAATATTCAAGCACACCTGCAGTATATAAACCTTTCATTCCTCCGCCTTCTAATACTAAACCAATATTTTTCATTTTCCCTACCTCTATTTTCATTTCTTGTCTTTATTTTAACATAAGGTTTTAGTATGAAGTGTTAACTTTTCTTTGCAAACTTGATTCGACCTCGTTCTTCTTTGTAAGTTTCTCCTAATCTATAACATGGTACAATATACATATAGATTATAAAGGAGGAATCCTACATGGGTTTATTTAGCGGTATTTTAGGAAATGCATCTGATACAAATATAGAAAACGTAGAGCGTGATTTACAAAACATTATGCTACATGATGAGCACGTTGAACACGCGTATAAATTAATTCGTGATTTAATCGTCTTTACAAATCGACGAATGATTTTAATTGATAAACAAGGTATAACGGGTAAAAAAACAGAATATCATTCTATCCTGTATAAAAGCATTACACAATTCAGTGTTGAAACTTCCGGTCATTTTGATTTAGATGCTGAACTAAAAATTTGGGTATCTAGCATGGAATCACCTATTACAAAAGAATTTAAAAATGATGATAGTGTTTTAAGTATTCAAAAGGCCTTAGCAGAATATACAACTCGATAATTTGTATGTTTATGCAAAACAAAAAGTATAAACCCGTATTTTTTGGAACAACATACATCAAAATGTTATAAAAATACAAAAAGGATGGTTAGAACTTATTTTTAACTCTCCTTTTTGTATGAAATAAGTGATATAACAAATTCAACTGCTATCATTTCCTTACCACTCTAACCGATTTCTTAATGAAGTAATGTGTGCAGTATGATGTCGGCCATGCCAAGCATATAATCCAATTGCAACTGCAAGCTTTATCTCTCCAGACTCTGGATGATGAAAAGTTTTTTCTAAATCAGAAGTTTATAACGAATATAATACATGTACCCATCTTTGGTGCAATGCATTTAATAATGTGAGAGAGACCTCAACTGATAATGTTGAATCTGAGAGTTCTGCCCATTTCTCTTCTTTATACGTTTTGATTGCTGGATTATGTTCAGTTAGCGCTAATTTAAATCGCATATAGCCATTCATATGACTGTCAGCAACATGATGAACAACTTGTCGTACTGTCCATCCTTCTGTACGATATGGTGTATCTAGCTGATCTGCATGTAAACCTGCAACTGCTTTTTCTAACTGTGCAGGTAAATTTTCGATTTCTTGAATCCATTGTTTCACTTGTTCCTTAGTAATCGTTTCTTCGTAATGAAATTCTCCAATTGGATAACGTAAATCTTTCACTATGTATTTCCCCTTTATCGTGTTAAATATGTTTTTCGACTGGAATATGTACAAAAATACTCAAATATAATAAATTCTTTTTTTAATAATAGATTCCTGCTTCATTTCCTGTTCCATTCCCTTTTTCCAACTTATCGATATCGATTTTTACACTCCTATTCTCCCAAAGCCTTTCCCACCTAAAACATATTTAAGAGAATGCTTTTTTAAATATTGAAAAAAAGCTTCTAATCAATTCATGATTGTCTCCTTTCTCGTTTGCTTGTACCAGTATATGTTCAGATTTACTTGTTATTAATCATTTCAATATAAAAAACATGACCTAGTACTTATTAAGGTCATGTTTTGGTTTGCTATTTTATTTATAAAATACTTTATCAACATTATATTTCGCTTGAAGTGTGTTAATGATATACGTTTCGTAAATCTCTCTTTCCATTGGATCTTCAACAAGGCATACATCAATGCGGTATACTTCATCACGATGTGCTTTCATTGGAGAAACGTTGTCTTCAAAATGTTTTTTAATACGTTGTCTAATTTTTCTTGCTTTCCCAACAAACAAAAGTTCATCATTAATGTTATAAAACATAAAAATGCCACCTTTATCCCTTGGGAATAGATGAAAATCAATAAATCCATGCATTGGAGTAATTCTTGGTTCATCGCCTTTTATAATCTGTTTTCTTTCTGTAATAGAAACATCAACTGCAGGTATATCAATTTTAATCAAATTGGTTCACGTCCTCTTTTATGATAAAGGTAAATAATAGCATAAATATATAAGAAAAGCTATTTTGTTTTAATAGTTCCTATATAAAAGTAAAAAGATTAGGTGTATATGCCTAATCTTTTTACTTTATAATGATTCAATCGCTCCCGCTATATCATAATCACTTAAATCTAATTCTATTTCTTTCCCTAAAGCAAGTTTTGCCAGTTCGGAACCGAGATATGGTCCAGCGGTTAGTCCTGAGGCACCTAAACCATTTGCAACAAGAATTCCTTCAAAATTAGGTAACGGGCCAATAACAGGTAAGAAGCCTGGTGTAAACGGTCTAAATCCAACGCGCGTTTCAATCATTGTACTATTTTCTAACCCCGGAGCAACAGATAAAGCTTTATCAAATACTTCGTGTAAACCACCTGCAGTTACTCGGCAGTCAAACCCTGTATCGTTTTCATGTGTTGCACCAATGACAATACGACCGTCCTCAAACGTTAAGATATATTGATCATTTGGCGGCATAACAACAGGCCAATTTTCAGTATCTGTATTTGGCATATGTAAATGAACGATTTGCCCCTTTTGGAATGTAACTAAGAAATTCACGCCTAACGGTTTTAAAATCTCATTTGCCCATGCACCTGCAGTGATAATGACTTGATCTGCTAGCATTATCTCGCCATTTACTGTAACACCTTTTATTTTACTCCCTTCATGAATTAACGCGGCATCTCCTTGGATAAAAGTGACACCATGTTTCTTTCCAGCATTTATAAGGGCCTGTCGCAATGCTCTTCCGTTCACTCTTGCAGCCCCGCTTATATGTACAGCGCTATATTCTTCTGATAATAGTGGAAATAATTGTTTTGTTTCTTCTTTTGATAAACGAGTAATTTCTCCAATTTCAGGAGCATCTTCACGACGTTTATATGCTCGCTCTTCCATTTGATCTAACTTTTTAGCATCTGTATGAAGACTAATTGCTCCTACTCGGTTATAGCCTGTATCTGTTTCGCCGTCCTCTTCTAATTGCTGAATTAAAGAAGTGTAGTATTTTGCACCGCCTTTAGCAATTTTATACCAAGCCTTATTGCGGCGCTGTGAAAGCCATGGACATACAATCCCCGCTCCCGCATCCGTAGCTCGTCCTAGATCTTGACGATCAATTAATGTAACGCGGGCTCCTGCCTTAGCAAGATGATAAGCTGTAGATGATCCTAGAATCCCAGCTCCAACTACAATATATGATTTCATTTCAAACACCTTTTCTGTTCTATTGTTTATACACAAGTTCTAAATATATTTCTGCGTTTTTTAGAACTGTATTTAGTATACTATTGATCATTCTTGAATGGTATTCATTATTTGCGTCCAGTTCATCATTTCAAAAAAAAACATACTGAATATACTTTAACTTATGGCGGATCTAATAAAAAATCATGCAATTTATGAACATTACTTACATACTAATACACTAAAACTCTTTTGATTTGTTTCATGAAAGTGGTTTATATATCAAAATACAAAGGAGTGAATCATATGCCTTCCGTGATTGATGGAGTCATTATTGAAAATTGTAACGGAACATTTAATTTAGGTGATAAGTACAATATACAACCAATAGCAATGGATAAAGGTTATCATGGTTCTGGTTCCTCAAGCGTAGGAAATACATGTACAATCTTTAATGGTGTTAGCGTAACCAATGTAGATGATTCAGATAAAAATGATGAAAGCGTCGGCTTTACGTTGTAATCTTTTATGTTTCTTTCCTCGAGAAATAAAAAAGGCAACCGATTTTGTATCGATTGCCTTTTTGGTAATGAAAGATACTATTTAAAGCTCATAACAGATTAACATTCATCTCTTAATACTCTAAACGCAGCTCTTACTTTTCTAGCGAAGTCTAATGGTGGTTCGATAGACTCAAAATGCATATACATTGCACGTGGTTCGTCAAATAACCAGTGGTTATGAATCGCTGTAACAATAATATCTCTTTTGCGAAGCTCCGTTAATAAAGGATTAATTTCTCTTTCTAAAACAACAGTTTCACCTAAATTTAATGCATTTCCTCTTGAATCAATATTCTCAAAAGAAAAAAATTGAGGTGTAACTAAAGGGGAAAGAGTTTCACGTCCTAAAATCTCGAAACTGAGCTGCCGTTGTTTTTGAACTACGCAAACACCATTTTGAAACGTGGTACTTCCGTCTAAAATCCGTCCAAACTCTTTACAAAGCTCTCTACAGCTATCCCAACTCATACTTTTCATCTCCTTCCTAAATACAATTACTTCATAATATGTACAAGCTAAACAACTTGTTCGTAGGAAAGAGTTGAAATGTTAACAAAACCTTATATGCTAGAAATGAAAATTCCTTTTAAAACCTAATTATACAGGGGATTTAAAGGGAGATGATTCTTATATACAAGCAGCTTATTTTTTCTTTCTGCGATATAAATCCATTGTTTTATATCCTTGTGAAAGAACTTCTATCATCTGTTGTTGACGTTTATCACGTGTTTTTTGTTGCTTAGCAGAAAAGATGTAACGCGCCCAATCTTTTTGATAGCCAGGTGTTAAACTTTGATAAAACCGAAGCTCCTCTGGATACGCAGCTAATAACGCTTCAACATCCTTTATATGAGTTACATAATCATCTACACATTGACTAGAAGCAGCTATTTTCTTTTCCTTTCTCTTTTCACGTTTTAAACCGACCACTGTAAAAACATCATCCATGCTTACCATACGTGAAAATTTCATATCACTATTGTCGACATAGCCATCTTCTCCAACTTTTAATGCAGGAAACATCTCATCACGATGAATGAATGTCGGATAACGAGTATTCCCCTTTTTCGGATAGGCAAAAAATAAATACCCCTTCTCAAGTAAAAGATCTTCATTATGGATAATAAACTTGGTTTGTTCCACCATTTCATCAAGTGTTTCTACGAAAATAAAGATCGCATCATGCGCTTTATTTAAAATAGTCGATTGATGTGTAAAAACATCATAATCAGTTGGTTGGTTTATAACCGCCATATTATTGTATTTATTAAGCTTTAATTTATCGATAATTGACATAGTAAACTCCTTTTTTTATTCGCAGTGATATTTATCATGCTTATATTAACATAAAACAGACACCTTATCGTATGGAACGATTCGTTGGAAAGTTAAAATCATGTAAAGTTTCATTCTTTTACTGTAAATATATGTACATTTTTTTATTTATTAGGTATATTATGAATATTGAATGGCTACGAAATAAAATGTTTCGCATATAAAACCTTGTATTTTTATATCCAGGAAAACTACAACATTTGTCAATTGAATATGAAACGGAAGGAGGTTTGTGGTTTTATTTACCGGGATATCATAATCAGTTTGATAAAGCTGATAACAATACAGGAGGCGACATAATGTTTCGTACAATTTCAAATTTCATGAGAGTAGCTGAGATAAGGCGAAAAATCTTTTTTACACTTGCGATGCTAATTGTTTTTCGAATTGGTACGTTTATTCCAGTTCCTCATACAAACGCAGAAGTTTTAAAAATACAAGATCAAGCTAATGTACTAGGTATGCTGAATGTATTTGGCGGAGGAGCTTTGCAGCACTTTTCAATCTTCGCTGTTGGTATTACACCGTATATTACAGCATCCATCATCATTCAGTTATTACAGATGGACATTATACCTAAATTTACAGAATGGGCAAAACAAGGAGAAATGGGCCGTAAAAAACTAGCTCAATTTACTCGATACTTTACAATCATTCTCGCATTTATTCAAGCTATTATCATGTCAATTGGCTTTAACAATATAGCAGGCGGACAATTAATTACAAATACGAGTTGGACGACTTATCTATTTATCGCAATCGTGCTAACTGCTGGTACCGCTTTTTTACTTTGGTTAGGGGAACGAATTACTGCAAAAGGCGTTGGAAATGGGATTTCGATACTGATTTTTGCAGGACTTGTTGCGGCAATTCCAAACGTTGTAAACCAAATTTATTTACAGCAATTTCAAAATGCTGGCGATCAACTCTTTATGCATATTGTCAAAATAGCATTAATTGCTTTCGTTGTATTAGTAATCGTTGTCGGCGTTATTTACATCCAGCAAGCAATTCGAAAAATACCTATTCAATATGCAAAAGCAGTTTCAAACAATAATCAATATCAAGGAGCAAAAAACACGCATTTACCGCTTAAAGTAAATAGTGCTGGCGTCATCCCAGTCATCTTTGCTTCTGCCTTTTTAATGATGCCCCAAACAGTCGCGCAGTTGTTTCCAAATTTAAGTGTTTCAAAATGGCTAGGTGAAAATTTAAACTCTGCCCATCCAATTGGGATGTCTCTTTACATAGGGCTCATTATTGCATTTACATATTTCTATGCATTCGTTCAAGTCAATCCTGAGCAAATGGCAGAGAACTTAAAAAAACAAAATGGATATGTTCCCGGCATTCGTCCTGGTAAGGCAACCGAGCAATATGTCACAAACATTTTATACCGCTTAACTTTCATTGGCGCAATCTTTTTAGGTGCTATCTCGATTCTACCAGTCATTTTCTCAAAAATTGCGACATTACCACCTTCTGCACAAATCGGTGGGACAAGCTTGCTCATTATCGTAGGTGTCGCATTAGAAACAATGAAAACATTAGAGAGCCAGCTTGTAAAGCGTCATTATAGAGGATTCATAAAAAAGTGAATTAAAATTCTTTTATTATATAAAGAAAAGGATAGATCACAGAGAATCGTTCTGTATGATCTATCCTTTTTGTGCTATAAATAGATTTATTTGCGACTACAGCATATGATTGACAATTTGTCGAATTACATTTTTAAACTCCTAACTTCCGCTGTATTCTCACATTCTCTATGTTTATTTAATAATAGTTTATTTTGAAAACACTACATGTAAATCTAGCTATTTTTTAACTTATCTATTTATTGAATTCATTAATTGGAAAAAGTATTCAAGGTTATGAGTCTTATTTAGATTATACCATGCATGTAACGTATCGGGTGCAAATACATCTAATTTTTTCAGTACTTCGATTGTAAATTCCAGAGGTACTACTCCTGATGCAGTAACCAAATTCTCACCGGATACCGCAGGTCGCTTCTCATAAAATGGTTCTCCTTTATAATTAGGACAAACCATTTTAAGATACTCTAAGTCATTACTTGTGTGCTTTCTAGAATCTAAATATCCCATATTCGCAAGGGCCTCAGTTGCACCACAAATCGCAGCAACAATAGTACCAAGCTTTAAAGCTTCGCCAACTTTTTTTAAGATAGGTTGATGAATTTCTTCTCTCCAAGTATTCCCCCCAGGTAAAATGAAAAGATCTTTACTCTCAAGAGTACATTTATCAAGAAGAATATCTGGTTTTATGCTCAATCCTCCCATTGTAGTAATTATTTCTTTATTAACTCCTACTGTGATTACTTTTAAAGGTGCTAAACCTTTTTTAAAATACCTTCCTGAGTTTAGTTCAGCAATTAAATATCCATATTCCCAGTCTGACATTGTATTAAATACATAAAGATAAACTTTCCTTGTTCGCAACTAATAACACTCCCATCACTATGTATAATCATATAATAAAAATTTTCTACTCCTCCTATATTGTAAAAGATTTCCGTTTTATTATCGAATGCTAATTTGTCCCAATCCTTCTTTTAACAACTTCATATGTAAATTAACCTTCTCATTGATTCGTTTAAAAACAAACGAAGTAGATGCTTCTTTTTATCAGGTATAGCTTATCTGTTACTTCATGATTCAAAATATAATTATTTGTGAATTAGTTATTCAATGTTAAACGAAAAGGATATCTTGACTGCCTCATTTTTAATGAAATTTAGAAAAGAGCACTTGTTTCCGCAAGTGCTCTTTTTCAGGGATTGTGAGATGCCCTATTAACGAAAGATAAGGTTACTAAAGTTAATGGGTATCAACAGTATATGCTTGTCCTTTTTCGAATGTTACATCGAGAGGATATTCCCTGCTAGTTATAGCAATACATCGCTAGTTCAATAAAGACTTGTCTATTTAAGTATTTTTAACAATTATGTTGTAGGAATTTTCTTTCTAACATACTATCACAATTGGAATCATTCTCGGTGCATTTGACTAAAAAAGTTTGGATAAAAAAGGGATTAAAATAAAAAAGAAGAATATCTCTATGAATAAATAAAAGCGAGGGATATAAATGCCACATTCTCATACGATGGACATAAGTAATATAAAAAAATTAGAACAGGAGTTGTCTACTTTATTAGATACTCCCATTTCTTCAGAGAAAGATCTTAGAAATTGGTTAAAAGAGCAGTCAAAATTAATATGGGAAATGGAAGAACAATTAAGAGTTCATTATATCGATTTTCAGTGTAATACTGACAATCATGAAATTAAAAATGTGTTTGAACATGACCAGCAACATGTACGCCCTCTTTTAAAACGTTATCAAAGCTTGTTTGATCAGAAATATTTAGCATCACCTTTTCGGATGCAACTTAATCCCGATACTTATGAACTACTAGATAAAAAGATTCAAAATGCACAATCCTTATTTAGCGAAAAAAACATTGAGCTAGAAGTAAAGGAAGATAAATTAGTAACGCAATACAATGAAATTACAGGAAGCCTAACTGAAATATGGAACGGGAAAGAAAAAACAATTACGGAATTACAGTCTTATTTACAAGACCCAAATCGAACTGTGCGTAAAAGAGCAAAAAACCTCATTTCAGAAAAGTTTTTATCTGTCGAAAAGGAATTACAAAATATTTTTAATGGACTAATTACAATTCGGCATCAAAAAGCAAAGAATGTTCAATTAAATAATTATCGTGATTATATGTTTAAAAAATATGAACGCTTTGATTATACACATGAGGATTGCTATAAACTTGCAGAATCTATCCGTAAATATGCTGTACCGCTTCTAGATAAAATACTTCATAAACAAAAAGCGGCCCTTGAAGTAAATCCCCTTCGTCCATGGGATATAGCAGCGGTAGCACCAAATAAAAAGCCTTTAAAACCTATTAAAAATAAAGAGCAATTAATTGAAAAAAGTTCTTTTATTTTGCATGATTTAGACCCTGCATTTTCGAATTTGTTAAAGCGAATGCATAAAAATAATTTATTAGATGTGGAAAGTCGAAAAGGAAAAGCAGCTGGTGGCTTTTGCGAGTATTTACCTGTTTCTCAATTATCTTTTATTTTTATGAATTTGAATTACACGCAATATGATGCACTTACTTTTCTGCATGAAATGGGCCATAGTATTCATAATGAATGCATGAAACATTTAGAGTTAAATCAATATCAAACGATTTCAATGGAAGCTGCTGAATTAGCTAGTATGACAATGGAATTATTTTCATTGAACTATTGGGATATACTTTATACAAATGAAGATGATTTAAAGCAAGCAAAAATAGATTTCTTTGAAAGTATTATTAAGTATTTACCAGCAATGGTTATCGTTGATCAATTTCAACACTGGATGTATGAAAATCCCAACCACACTATTCAAGAGAGAAATGACAAGTACTTGAAATTATATAAAACTCATCAGTCAAGTGTAGTAAATATAAATGGCTACGAACATTGGATCTCAACTGAATGGCTGCCTATACTACATATTTTTGAATCGCCATTCTATTATATCGAATATGCGATTGCACAACTTGGTGCACTAAACATGTATAAACAATATAAAGAAAATCCAAAGCAAGCACTACAAAACTATAAAAAAGCTTTATCTTTAGGTAGTTCAAAGTCTTTAAAAGAAGTGTATGAAGCAGCTGGAATCCGCTTTGATTTTTCTGAGGACACAATAAAAAATTTGATGTTATTTGTAGAAAATGAACTTGAATTGTTGGAAGGAGTATAAAAGTAAAAGCTATAACCTTTACTTTTTTCATATATTTGCGGTTAATTACTTATCAATCTGTAGTGCTACAATATCGCTTTCCTTTAAATGTCTTTTGGAAAAAATCAACACAGTCAGATCTATTTCATATTTAAAAATCACTTTTATAATTTTTCCATGCTACATAATAGTAAATACATTGAATCATTAAAATAATAGTTGTAATGCCTGTTAATAATAGAAAATTAGTAAATCCAAAATCTAATGAGTATATTGTTATTAAAGCAATCACTACAAAAGGTATAGAGGTTAACACATTATAAAAACGCTTTTTAAAAATTTTTTTATTCCCGGTGTTTTGATTATCAGCCATAAATAGCCCTCCTTACTTTTCTGTTTTTCTGAATTATTTGATTATCTACATTGTAACATAAAAAATGAATCCTACTTACAAGATTCTTCCTTTTATATAACTAGGCATACAAAACGCCTACGATTGAAATGAACCATTCGTAGGCGTTTTGTTATGTATCATTACTTTTATATCGTGTATGATATAGGTAAAATCAATATGAATTTTTTACTTAGCAAACACATGATTTCCAATTTGCGTAACGATTTGACGTGTTGTTATCCATTTATCAGTCGCTGTTTGTGGATTATAAAAATATAACCAATCAGCATTTTCACCTTTTGAAGTGAGTGCTTCTTCCACTGCCATTTTTGCTTCATGTGTAGCAGGTTGGTTAATTCTTCCGTCCGTAACTGGTGTAAACGCATAACCATTTTTAATAGGTTGATAAATAACATCTGTAATTGTGTTTGGAAAATCCTTTGCATGAACACGATTTAAAACGACCTTGGCTACCGCAACTTTCCCTTTATGCGCTTCTCCCCCAGCTTCAGCATTTACTAAACGGGCCATTAAATCGACTTCTTGTAGTGAAAGACCTGTATCAATTTTTAAGTGCTGACCTACATAAATTTCATCACCGTTTATGTGATTATTTTGTTTGAGAAATTGGATGGAAACATTGTATTGTTGCGCGATAGATGCCAATGTATCGCCTCTTTTTACTTGATAAATTACTTGATATGTTGAATGAGACTCAGCTGCATGATATTGTGTTGATGAATCTGGAATCGTTAAACGTTCCCCAATATGAATTTGGGACGTTGTTTTATTGTTAGCTTGTTTCAGAGATTGAACGGATACTCCATATTGCATACTTATATCACTTAGAGTATCATTTTTTTTGACAGTATAAGTTGAAGCATCTGCTTCTACTGGATTTGAGATTAATGTAATCATTGCTGCAGATATTGGTAGCAGACTTTGCACCTTACGTAACTTCATTCGAAAAAACCTCCTAAAAATAGTGAAACCATGTTTTATTAGCGTATAAAACAGTAAACTAATTTAGTTACAGCATACCAAAATGTAAAATGATAATCATGAAATCTATATATACTTTTGGTGCTTTTAATACTAATTATTATGTAGAGATAATAAAATAATCTCACTTTATTTCTAAAAATACAATACTTATCTATGAATCAATGGAAATCAAAGCATTATTTTACTAAATAATTCTCTAACTCTTGAATTAAATATTTCGCCCCTTCAGGACTTAAAATAATTTTACCATTTGCAAGTGAAATATTATCATTCGATACTTCCCCTGTTATTTGACAAGTGTTGTAAGGCACATATTTCTTTAAAACGATTCTTTCATTTTCCACAAATATTTCCAACGGTGATTTAATGCCAATATCTAACATGTCTCTTAATTCTTTTGGGATAACAATTCTTCCAAGTTCATCCACTTTTCGGATAATTCCAGTTGATTTCATACATACCTTCCCCCTAATAAATTAATCCAAACTAATTCACAGTTTTTCAAATTGTAAACTATGAATTAGTTCTTTTTCCCTATCATTATAATATTTGGTAATCAACTCAAAGTGATTTTTAATTAAACTTTCAACATTTTGTCTTTTAATATTATTAATTACACCTTTTCATTTAAAAATGTAACACTATTTTTATGATTGTAATATTTTTTATCGAATAAAAGCTGATCTATCATAAATGCATATTCCTCTGCTACACACAAAGCACCATCACTATTTAAATGAATACCATCTAAAGTCAAATGAAGTCCTCGTTTACGGGATAATCGATCGATTCGAACTGGATTCTTATAAAAAGGACATCCTTCATCACTGTCATAACACTTGTGCTGATGATTAAAGAAATTTTATACTTGTAGGGGAAAATCCTAAGTGAAGTCCGATTCATATTAGTTTATCTTGAGGGGCATGTGGTACAAGTAGGTTTATAGTAAAAAAATAACTACAAAAATAAAGATGTTAAGCTATAGGAGCAGTTTACATGAAGAAGATCGACTAAAATTAATTACCATTTAGAGGAGTGTGTTTTTTGCTAGTAGTACTTAATCGCTGATTTTGCTAAGCATTGACCAAAAAATAAAAATGTGGTATGTTTACATTATACTATATAGTATAGCACTTAATTCAATTGCATAAACTAAAAAGACAGGATGCGACCAACATCCCGTCTTAATAACTGCTACTGCTAAGGTGGTTGTTATTATTAGTTAGTTTCTTCTAAACCCACGCTTAGGCTTGCGACGGCGAAGTGTGGGTTTTTTGTTGTCCTTTTTTTGCAGTTGTTTTTTCAAGAAGTATGCTGAAGCTTCACGAACAACCGCTCTGGCAATCTCTTTTAAAAGTTCAAACAAAAATTCCATGTTATATCACCCCCTTTCCTTCCGAATGGAAAGAAGGGATAATAACAAACCCACCTTCGCACCATATACAGTTATACCTTTATTTTACCATATTTCTACCCTCTTAAATCATAGCCATCAAGTTAAGGTTACGTATGTATAATTTTCAACAAAAACAGCCATCCTTTCATGGAATATCCATGAAAGGATGGCTGTTTTTATGTCTTTAATGAATCTTACA